>PWNM01000048.1 GCA_003557825.1 Candidatus Hydrogenedentota bacterium
ACCTTTTCGGAGTGGTCCGTCGGATGAAGACAAGCGCCGATTCGGCGAGGCGGTCGATCTCTATTTCGCCAAGCGCTATGCCGAGGCCCTGGCCATCTTCGACACCTTGCGCGAGCGTTATCCCAATAACGAAGAGATCGAGACGGGCCGAACCCTATGCATGAAAGCTATTCAAACCCGGCCTGTCCTGGCCCTCGAACACCAACGACAGAACCTTAACGGTCAGACATTGAACTTGGAGACCGTTCAAACGTATATTCTAGACCTAATGATCAACGGTTCGACCGATGAGATCCGATTGCACGCTGCGGAGCTCGCGTGCCGGATTCTCAAGCTCGATAGAAGCGACCACGAGTCGGACGACGCCGAGGATACAATCGAGCGCTTGCGGGATGCGCTCAACGCAAGCGAGGAAGATGCCCCTGAACACGGCTCAGACACATGACGGATCCAGACGTACCTGCCGGCCCATTGGCCGTTGCGATCGATGTCAGCCCGGTCATGGACCTGCCCCTAACCGGTGTGGGGTATCACGTCCTCGGCCTCATCGAGGCCCTTCTCGAAAACGCCAACGGATTTGATATCCGTCTGTTTGCCGCTCGGTCCCGCCACACGCCCGAAAGTTCCTTTCCTTTTATACGGGGCTTTAGCCAAAAGCGCGTGGTCTCCCACTTTCGTCGGCTTAAAACGATCCTCTGGTCCCGAGTCAACTGGCCGCCCATCGAATGGTTTACCGGCCGAGTCGACGTGGCCCATGGCCTATTTCATGACCTTCCCGCCAGCCGCCGCGCGCGCCGATTGGCCACCATACATGACCTGTCGTTTCGCCTCCTCCCCGAAACCCACACCCGGCAGACCATTGCCCGGGAAACCCGCCTTGTTCAGCATTGCATACGAAAAGCCGATCTTATGTTGGCCGTGTCGGAGCAGTGTCGGCACGATGTGCATGAGGCTTACAAGGTTCCGATGGACCGCATATTCGTAACGCCCGGCGGCATCCGGCTGGACGAATTTGAACCGGCGCCGGAACGGATGAAGACGCTGCGCCATAAATTCGGCGTCGACGCACCGTATTTTATCTATGTGGGAACCATCGAACCGCGCAAAAACCTGACCCGCCTCATCGCGGCCTATGCCCGGGTTCGCGCCAAGCGAAACGATGCGCCCCTGCTCGTGTTGGTGGGCCGTCGGGGATGGGACAGCGAGGCGGTTTTCAAAGCCATTACCAATAATCGTCTCCAAGGCGCGGTGTTGTACTTGGGATATCTCGCCCGGACCGATTCCCTCGCTTTGCTCAAGGGCGCCGAGGCCTGTGTCTACCCCTCGCTGTATGAAGGGTTTGGGCTCCCTGTTCTCGAGGCCATGGCCGCCCGCGTAGCCGTGGTGACGTCCAAAGCCGGCGCTTTGCTCGAGGTCTCCGGCGGCCACGCGCTCCATGTCGATGCGACCGATGTGGACGGGCTCACTCATGCACTCGAAACCGTTCTTGACAAGCAAGAGGCGGTCAAGGCAATGGTTGCCAAAGCCCGTCAACGGGCCGAGACGCTCACCTGGCGCCAAAGCGCCGCCCGCTTGGCCCAAGCCTACCGCCTCGCCGCCGGAGCTTGAAGCAGGACGCCTCTCGGCTGGATAATGGTTGCCGTGCCGCTTTCGTATCGGGTCAAATGCCGTCAGCCGGAAGGGAGCCAGGTGGCCATGAACATTATCCTTGTCGTATTCGATTCGCTTCGGAAGGATTGCCTCAGCCTCTATGGGCGGCCCTATTGGGGGCCCGTGGCGACGCCGCACCTCGATGCCTTTGCGGCGGAATCGTTGGTGATGACCCGGGCGTATCCCGAGTCCTTGCCCACGCTCCCCGCGCGCCGGGCGCTCTACACCGGCCAACGGGTCTACCCCTTTCACCAGGGCGATTTCCGCCTCAAAGGCGATTTCGTCGGCGCGCCGGGTTGGGGGCCCATTCCCGAAGAGCAGCCCACCTTGGCCGAAATCCTGAAGGCCGAAGGATACCGCACGGCATTGGTCTCCGATGTCTATCATCAGTTCAAACCGGGCAAGAACTTCTGGCGCGGATTTGACCAATGGCAGTTCTTGCGGGGACAAGAGATCGATCCCGCTCGGTCGGGTCCGGCTCCATCGGAAACGGAAATCGATGAATGGCTCCCCGAGGAGCTGCGCATTCCCCCCCGACGGGCTTTCATGCGCCAATGCCTCCTGAACATGCGCGACCGCGCCACAGAGGAAGACTACTTCGCCCCCCGGGTGTTCTCCGAGGCATCCCGGTGGCTTCAACAAAACCAAGACGCCGATCCCTTTTTTCTCGTGGTCGAATCCTTCGACCCCCATGAGCCGTGGTTTGCTCCGCCCCACTATCTGCGCATGTATGCGCGCGAAGGAGGCCGCAACCAAGTGATATCGCCCTACGCCGACCGTGCCCTCAACGACGAGCTGCTCGAACAGACTCAGGCCGCCTATAGCGCATGCGTTTCCCTGTGCGACCGATGGTTCGGCCACTTTGTCGAACAATTGCGCGTATTGGGGTTGCTCGATAACGCCATGGTAATCGTCACGGCCGACCACGGCCATTCCATCGGCGATAACGGGTATTGCGGCAAACGGGGCCATCCTGCCATGCCTGAGGTATACGACATCCCCCTCTTGATTCGCTTTCCCGCCGCCGATCACGCCGGCAAACAGAGCGACCTCTTTGTTCAGCATACGGACATCACCGGCGTCATTCTGCGCGCCGCCAATGCCGAACCGCCCCAACCCATCGACGGCCAATCCTTCGTCGAAGCCGCCCTCCTGGGCAAACCCGGTCATCGCGACCATGTTACGGTGGCCTGGGGGATTCATCCGACCGTCATTACCCCCCGCTGGTGGTTCACTTGTTCCGTGTTGGGAACCCAGTGTCTGCTCTACGATCTCGAACGAACCTATCCCTTTGCCCGAAACGTCGCCGAGGAATCACCCAACACCATCCGCGAATTATTTGAGATCGCACGAGCCGATGCCCGCGGGTCGTTTCCGGACTGGTTGCTCGACCAGGCCCGGAAAAACAGCCGAGCCCCCGGTTGTTCCGTCCTCGCAGCTCGTAGCTAGCCCCCAACAAGGCGGCCGAAAAAGGGCCGCTATGGGTGCGAATAAAGGTACTGCCATAAATATCCGGTATAG
>PWNM01000227.1 GCA_003557825.1 Candidatus Hydrogenedentota bacterium
CCGATTTCCTGGGGATTCAGAGGGCCTGTTGGTATGCCAACGGGATTGATAAGCTCCGCGGCCCACCCCTCGAGTTCGGCCCGCAACTCGGCGGCAATCTCCGGATGCTCTTCGATGAGGTTTTCGTTCTCGTGGTGTTCACTGGACAGGTCGAACAGGTACTCGACCCGGTCGCCCACGGTAAGGTATTTCCAGTTGTCTTTCCGGATGGCCGTCTGCGTCCAGAACCGCCAATACAACGCTTCGTGGGGCGCGCCGTCTTTTTCACCGAGAAGATAGGGCATGAGGTTTGTGCCGTCCAATTTCAGCGCTTCGTCAAGCCCGGCAATTGCAATCGACGTGGCGGCAATGTCCAGGGCGCTGATCGGTTCGTGGTAGACCGTTTTCTCCGGCAAGGTCCCTTTCCATCGCATCACAAAGGGAACTCGAATTCCGCCGTCCGTCAGCATGCCTTTTTCGCCGACGAGGGGATCATTGCGCGATCCGCACCATCCGCCGTGATCCGTGTCGATGGGGCTGTCCACCATGGTCAGCCGCAGGGGCGCGCCGTTGTCGCTCGTGTAGATGATCAGCGTGTCCTCGTCGATGCCGTGTTCCTGCAAGGTGTCAATGATCCTGCCGACGCCGTCGTCCATAGCGGACATCATGGCCAGGCCGTAGCGCCGCCGGGTGGGCATGTCGCCCGGATGCCGTTCAAGATATTCCTCCGGCGCATCCAAGGGCGTATGGGGCGCATAGTAGTTCAGATAGAGGAAAAACGGCTGGTCGTGGTTGCGGTTGATGAAGGCCAACGCGGCGTCGGTCTGCAGCTCGAGTCGGTAGGCCTCGTCGTGAAAGTGTTCGCCTTCGCCCTCCACATCGCTGCCATCGAGGTGGTAGTTGATCCAATAGTTGTTCATCTCGCCGACGAAGAACTCGTCGAAACCGAAATTCTCCGGATAGTATTCGCGGCGCATGGGGAAGGGGATGATCATGTGCCCATTGGGGCGCCGCTCGAATTCGACGTCTTGTTGTTCCGCCCAGGAATGGGAAATGGCCGTAGCATCAAGGTGCCATTTGCCCACCATGCCCGTGGTATACCCCGCCTCCTTCAAGCGCTGGGCGATGGTGATCTCATCACGGGGCATGGGCGTATCGGGAATGTGCCCCAAACCGAACCGCTGCTGATACCGGCCGGTGATCAATCCCGCCCGCGAAGGGCTGCACTGGGGGGCCGTGATGTATCCATCGGTAAACCGCACGCCTTCCCGAGCCATCTGATCGATGTGGGGCGTCTGAATGTCGTCGAGTATTCCCTGTACCCCGAGGTCGGCGTAGCCTTGATCGTCGGTGAAGACCACAATGATATTGGGCGGGCGTTTCCCTGTCTCCGCGGCGGCCCGTCTTGCCCCCAAGCCCTTTGCTCCAACCATCCCGCTCAAGGCCAACCCCGCGGTGGCCGCCATAAATTGCCGTCGGTTCATGTCGTCGCCTCCTGTGGTCTAAGATAATCCCGCAATCACCGCATTATGGCACACCGATGGGAACGAGTAAAGACAAAGCCACCCCCATTCCGAGACGGACCCTCACGGAACGGAGGTGGAAAATGTCCGTGCCCCGTAGCACCACCGGCCGGTTACGGCCGTATTAGGACAAGGGCATGTTTTCGGTCAAAAAGGCCAGGATGTCGAGCGCCCGGCGTCTCACATAGTGGATATCCGCTTGATCGTCTACGTGCGACTGACGAAAGGCCCGGTAGTCCGCTACCAACTCGGCCCAGTCCGCCTCGGGCTGCGATTGGGCCATCAAAATATGGTCCGTCGCCGCCGCCAACATGGTGACGAAATCCGAATTGACCCACCGGGTCTCCTCCTCGGCATCCCCTTCGTGCATCTGATCGGCCCGACGGGCATCCTGCCATCGGAGGTTCATCTGGTCGAAGAGGCGCAGATGTTCCGGATCGGGATCCAGTTGCGCCAGCACGTAGGGCGCCACCACGGCCGTACCCACATAATAGACGGACGGTTCATCCACCGGAACCCGTCTGCTGCCTGGTGCATCGCTCTGTGCCACGATCGGGTATTCATGGATGTAGTCGTGGCAGAATTGGATCAGAGCCTCTTGCAGCCGCGCCTGTTCTGCCTCCGAGCCGTGTTGAATCACATCCAACAACCGCTCGACGCGCGGCAAGGTGTCGAGTTTGGCGAAATACGCCTCCGGATGGTCCCACAACGAGGGGATATACTGGATCTCCCAGCTCAGGGTCAGGTTCGCGACCGTTTCCTCGAGGGTTTCAGACGCCACCTGGTCCGCGGCCATCTTCAGGTAGGGGTGGGGTTCCGACTGCATCCGCTCTGAGTCGATGGACCCGTCTTCATTTCGGGGGATGTACGGTTCGAGCGCCTCGGGTGACGTGGGAACGATCTCCGCGCCGGCCAGTGAGGCCCCGAAAGCCAGCGCCACCATCGCGATCGTTCCGTAGACTGCACTACACTTCGTCATGGCTCGTCTCCTCGGTATCTGTGGGCATGCCCTTGCAGCATGCCTTATCCCATGGCATCCGCATGGAACCATTCCATGCTTCCGCCGAACCTGTATGAGAACGGACCGAGTTCCACGCGTCGCGTATCGTATACCTTCGCTACAAGCATTATACGATATAATTGTTTTTTTTGCAAATCTAACTAATGACGGCATCCGTCTATGGGGGTATATGAGTGCAATTGGATGGATTACGGTGGAGTTGATGTGGTCTTACCGGCGATATTGCTCTGATTGGGCTGCGCCTGATACTGGTTATGCCGCTTTTGTGTCTCAAAACACATGGATTGTGCGTTCTTATTTACTCACATACGGTCTTTCATCAATGATGAATTCCCGAGCCCCCGTGTTTTCGATGAAGCCCAGTCCTTCATAGAATTGCTGTTCACCGGTGCTCCAAATGGATACTGAGAAGAAGCAACAACCGCGTCCACGAAGCTCAGCGAGCAGCGCTAATCCCATTTTTTTTGCTATGCCATGGGGATCGCTATCGACAAAACACCCGTTTTCTAACTCGTTATACCCCTGGAAACAAAGATCCAGAGAGAACTCCATAATGACAGCATGTAGTTCATCAAACAACGCCCGAGCAAAGCCAATAAGCACATCGTTTTTGAATGCTCCGACTGTTATGCAAGG
>PWNM01000238.1 GCA_003557825.1 Candidatus Hydrogenedentota bacterium
CAGGTCCCGGCGGATATCGAAAATGGTGTGGTTTCCGGCAACCACCGCAAAGTACGAGCGGAGATAGGTGGCCGTCATTCGGCCCATAAAGGCAAGGGTCAGCAGGCCCAAAATGAGCAGCATTCGGAACATTTTTTGTTCTTGGGGCAGGTCCGTGAGTAATACATAGTCCATGACCAAGCCCAGCGAACCCGGCAGCGCCAACGCCAAGGTGAATTTCAGAATGCCGCAACATATGGCGGCCACAACAAGACCCCAATAGGGTTTCGCGTATTTCAAAAAACGTAGAAAGGTTGGTGAAAAAAACATAGCTCCTTTTGCCGTGGTCGTTTGGCTTTTGTCCAAAACACAATTGTCCACGACGTCTCCCTAACCCCCTATTATTAGCATATGATGTTAAAAAAGGCAAATTTTGGCCGAAATCGGACAAAAACCGATGTTGACGGGATCCGGGATGTGTTCAACAAAACGACAATTCCCCCGCAGAATTGGTCAATCCTGCGGGGGATGGATGGGATGGCAAGTAAACCTATTTCCCGTCTTCCTTGCGGCGTTGGGCGTCGAGATCGGCGTAATGCTGGCGATGTTCCTTCATGGCCTTTTTCATGGCCTCCATCTCGGACGTCGGCTTCACCTTTTGGGTCGTTGTCTGCAAGCGCTCTTCATTGTTCCACACGCTCTGTTCGTTCTTGGGCACGGGCATTCGCTTCTCCGCAGGCGGAACCTCCCGGGCTGCCGTGGGCTGGTCCGCATACCAATAAGCAACGCTGCTCATTTCGTTGCAGAGATGGTTGGCGTGTCCGTGTTCGATGGTGACCTTGATCGATTCATTGAAGCGGACGGGATTATCGAGGTGGTGGACATAGCTGGTCTGATAACCGCCCGTGTTGGCTTCATGGATGGACGAGCCATTGCGCATGAAGGCGTTGGGCTGCATGCCCCAGGCTTGGTTGAGGTAGTCCTCGCTCCCCGTTCCATGCAGATCGGGCGGCCATTTGTAGCCATCGACCCAGATCATGTCGTCGCCTTCGCCCCACCACGGCGTGTTGAAGTTGGTAACGCTCAGATTGCAGCCGATGTAGTGACCTTCGCCTTTCGTATCGAGGATCACATAATTGTTCTCGTAGGCCACTTCCTCCTTGTTGACCACATTGGATTCAGGGCAGTTGACGGGTATCTCATGAGCCCATCCGCCGAAGGGATTTTCCCGGTGGAACTCGGCGTGGAAGTAGAGCTCTTCCTCTTTGGGTGGCTCATAGTAGGTCTCGTAATCAATATAGAAGTATTGGCCATGGGGTTCGTTGCTCTCGTTGATTAACTCGATGAGCGCCCTTTCCCGGAAGGGCATCTGGACGTAGCAGTTCAACGCGCAGCCTTCGTTGAACCAATTGTTTCGATTGGTCGACGCGGTGAACAGAAACGACTGATACGAATTGACGATGTTGTGCCCCAGTCCGAAAAAGTCGCCCAGGGGAACCAAAACGCTCGGCTTTTCCGCGTTGTCCCAGGTCATCTTGAGCAAGCATTCTCGGTAATGCCGTTGCTGGGTCATCCAAATGTGGGTGATCCGGCCCGGTCCCCTGATATCGGCCAGAACCCGGCTTTGCCCCGGCTCGAAATGCCAGGCATCGGCGTTACGGCCGGTGACGTCGTAGGACGAAAAACGCCCCGTCTTGCCGGGCTTGGAACGGGTTAAATCGTCTAACATGGTGAGGTTCTCCTTCTGCGTTTTCCAAACGCCCCATTTGAAATCATGGGGAATAGCGTGGCATAAATGGCGGTCCAGCGCAACCTCGAAGCGCCATGCTGATTGTCACCGTCCCATTGGTCGCCTCGACCAATTCAATGGAACCCATAGGAGCCCCACTGGTTATGTCATCGTCTCAGAAAAAGGTCGTTTTGGTGCAGGAGCTTTCGGATACGCAGAAGGAGCAATTGCAGGCCCGGTTCCCCGAGGCGCATGTCGTGGACTGCACCGGAGATCGGGAATCGATCAAGAGCGAAATCCGCGACGCCCATATGGTGCTGGGCTATCTCCGCCCGGAAGAGTTTGAACAGGCGGCCTCGCTCGAATTGGTACAGGTGTTAAGCCAAGGGGTCGAAGGCATGATGTTCCCCGCCTTTCGCCAAAGCTCCGTGGCCTTATGCAACGGCAAAGGCCTGTGGAGCCCCGCCATGGCCGAGTTGACCATCGCGCTTATCTTGGCCTTTTATCGGCGATTGCCCGACCTGTTCCGTTGGCAACAAGAGCATGTATGGTGTCCCGAACGATTCGGATACCGTAGCCTGGGAGGCCAGACGGTCGGATTCATCGGCACGGGCGACATCGCCATGTATACTGTTCCCCTGTGTCACGCCTTCGGCGCCCGGATCATTGGCTATAACCAACGGGGGGACCAGCCGGACGGTTTCGAGGCCATCTACACCGGAGCCGCATTGCCCACGTTTCTCGAGGCCTGCGACGTTGTTGTTTCGACCTTGCCTAATACGCCCGAAACACGTCACTTTATGGACGCCGATGCCTTTGCTTCGATGAAATCCGACGCTATTTTTATCAATGTCGGCAGGGGAAGCACCGTCGACGAGGAGGCCCTGGTCCGCGTCATGCAAGAGCGGCGGATCGCCGGGGCCGGACTCGATGTAACAGAGCAGGAACCCCTCCCTTCCGAGAGTCCCCTTTGGGATTTGCCCAATGTGATCATCACGGGTCATACCGCGGGACTCGGACGCGAAAATACGGACGAAGCCTTCGAACTGTTCTGTGACAATATCCAGCGGTGCATCGAAGGCCGCCCCTATCGCAACCCGGTTGACAAGAGCCTGGGGTATTGACGGCCCGATTAGGGCGCGATGATGCGCAACGAGCCCGGCTCAACGGTGAAGTGCGCGGGTAGGGCGCCGCACGGGTCGCCGTCAACCTGAAGCGGAATTTGGTCAGCCTCCGTAGCTTCCAGCACAATATCGGTCCCCTTCGTATAAAGTACCTCCGGGCGATCGACAAACCCCGGCCGATGGGAGGTGAAGGCCAGCCGCGCCAGAGCATAGAAACCCAAATCGCGCAGAACACACACATCGAGTTTGCCGTCGGCTAGGCGCGCCTCCGGCGTAAGGGGGAAGATCCCTCCGGTGTAGCGGCTGTTGCCGAC
>PWNM01000252.1 GCA_003557825.1 Candidatus Hydrogenedentota bacterium
GCCGCCGCTAACGGCCACATCCAAGGCAGATTTCACACCGCCGGATTCAGCCGCTGCCGTTGTTCGGGCGTTTGAACGTGTGGCGATAGTCATTCCCAACACGCCCGCGCTGGCACTGGCAAAAGCACCGAAAACAAAGGCAATAGCCGTTTGAGGAGGTAGTCCCAGCATGGGACCCACAATGACTAACAGAAGCACGATAACTACCACGAACCCTAATACATAGCTATATTCGCGCTTCAGGAAGGCCTTCGCCCCCTGCTGAACCGCAGTGGACAACTGCGCCATCTTCTCATTGCCCTGCGATTTCGACAGGACATACTTGGCCAGGTACAGTACAAAGGCCAACGCAAGCAGACTGGCAACTCCCGCAATCACGAGAAATCTATCCATGGTCTCCTTTCCCCTTCCTTTTCGTAAGGGGCGTATATCCGAATATCAGATCGTCCGGTTCGGGATACGCCCATCCGTTGGTTACTCACTTCGTTTCCCCGCAATTCTGCTCTCGTTGGAGCGCCTCGCGGGCAGCACGTTGTTCTGCTTCTTTCTTGGAGCTCCCCACACCACGTCCCATGGGAACTCCCCGGAGCAAGACCTCGACTTCGAATTCTTTGCAGTGGTCAGGCCCCTCGGAACGTATCAGCACGAACTCCGGTAGCTCAATCCGTAACGCTTGGCAATGGTGCTGCAATCGCGACTTGTAGTCCCACGAACCCGCTGAATCGATAGCATCTTCCAGCTCGGGCTCAAAAACCCGTTGAACAAACGCTTGTGCCGCATCCCATCCCTGATCGAGATAGACAGCTCCAATAACCGCTTCCAGACAGTCCTCGAGCAATCCGCTCCGATTTCGGCCACCGGCCTGTTCCTCGCCCTTGCCAAGGCGTATAGCATCGGCCAGAGCCAAACGACGGGCCACCCGTTCGAGCCCACGCGAACTGACCACCGAGGCACGCATGCGACTATACTCGCCAGGAGTACGTCCCGGCGCACGTTCAAAAAGCGTATGGGCTACGGCCAGACTAAGGGCTGCGTCACCGAGAAACTCGAGTGACTCATAGTCTGAAACGGGGCCATCTTGTTCACACGCCATCGAGGCGTGGGTCAATGCGCGATCAAGCAACATGAAATTGGTAAACGACACACCGAGTCGTTTAGCAACCTGGTTCAGTATCTCGGCGCGCTCAATATCATCATTCATACTGTCTTAGGATGATCGATGCATTGTGTCCGCCAAAGCCCAGCGAATTTGACATGGCGACTCGCACCGGTTGCTGCCGTGCTTCGCCGGTCACGATATTCACCGGACACTCGGGATCGGGCGTTTCATAGTTGATGGAAGGATGAATCACTCCATCCTGAATCGTCTTTGCGCATACAATGGCCTCGACCGCTCCTGCAGCGCCCAGTAGATGCCCAATCATCGATTTGGTCGAGTTGATCAACGGCATGGATTCGCCAAAAACCGACCGCAAAGCCTGGCATTCGGACACATCATTATGGGGCGTACTAGTCCCGTGGGTGTTGAAGTAATCCACTTCATCAGAGGACATAGAAGCGCTCTTTAACGCAATCCGCATAGCCGATGCGGCCCCGGAACCATCGGGTCGTGGCGCGACAATATGATAAGCATCGCACGTCTCACCGTATCCGATAAATTCACAGATAATATCGGCCCCACGGGCTTTGGCGTGTTCCTCGGATTCAAGGACGATAAGGCCGGCGCCTTCCCCACAGACAAACCCATCGCGATCGAGATCGAAGGGACGGCTCGCCCGTTCAGGCTCGTTATTACGACGAGATAATGCCTTGATTGCCGCAAATCCAGCGATGCCGAAGGGGACCACGCTCGCCTCAGCGCCGCCTGCAAGCATAACGTCCGCTTGCCCGCACCAAATATTGTTCGCGGCTTCGGCGATGCTCTGGGCGCCTGAGGCGCAAGCTGTGACGACGGCCTTGTTGGGTCCTTGGAGGCCCAATCGAATCGCCACCTCACCAGCCGCCATATTCGAAAGCAGCTTTGGTATCATTAGAGGAGAGATACGCGCCGGGCCTTTTTCCATAAAGATACGATGCTGCTCCTCGATGGTCTCGAGTCCACCGATACCGCTACCCAGTACAACGCCGCAGCGTTCCGGGTCCAAGGAATCAATGTTGAGCCCCGATTGATGCCACGCTTGATCGGCGGCGCACAGCGCAAACAACGTATACCGGTCGCGCCGACGCAGTTCCTTGGGGCCCATATCCTCGGGAACGCAATCTTCACATTCCCCGGCGATGGTTACTGGCAATCCCATTCCCTCGGCATCAAACCGACGAATCCGACCTATCCCAGTCCGCCCCGATTTCAGTGCGTTCCAAAATGTGGATATATCATTTCCGACTGGGGAGATGACGCCCAGTCCTGTCACTACGACTCGTTGTCTCATTCGAATCCCGGATCCGCCTTTGAAAGACGGGATCCCCCTTCTGCACTATCATTGGAACACCCAGCCCGCATGCCATCCGCCCACGGACTGGGCGCCGTGTTCTTGTTTATACAAAGCGCGTCAAAACACGCGATGCGACATTTTAAAGTTTGGATTCGATGTATTTTACCGCATCGCCAACGGTCTGAATTTCGTTGGCTTCATCGTCGATATCGATGTTATATTCCTCTTCGAGCTTCATCAGCAGCTCGGTGATGTCAAGCGAGTCGGCCCCCAGGTCGTCGATGAATTTCGCTTCCATCGTTACTTCTTCGGGTTTCCGGTCCAATTGCTCAACAACAATCCGCTTTACAGCTTCCGCTACGTCCACATCAGCCATATTCTTCACCTCCCTTGTGCCATACAGTGATTGCCTGCCGATGCTAGAAGCTGACAGACCGGGGGGATCTTACACAAAACGAGCGTCGTGTTTCCAGCCTCGCGGAATTGCGTCGTATTGGAATAGAAAGGCTTCTACATACATACAAAATACCGATACTGGAAGGGCTTGCCCATTCAGGGCATAATATGATGCAATAGGGGCAGCCAAAGGCCAGAACAACATAATCCCAATCTAGCAATCCTATTTGTTCTTTTGATCCAGCATTCTACATGCAGATTCATATGGGTAATTCTTGAGATGCAGAAACCGTGTACCGAGTGCGCAGGCAAAAGGCGCCAAGACGAGGCAAAGCAAAACATCCGCTTGGTCTACAACCTTTTGATAGCCCATTACGGGCCAACAAACTGGTGGCCCGGCGAAACGCCGTTCGAAATTGCTATCGGCGCCATATTGACGCAGAATACGGCTTGGACCAACGTCGAGCGAGCCATTTCCAATTTGAATAGCGGTGGACTCCTGACTCCACATGCCATCCTTGAAGCGCCGGATGATACTTTGTTTGCAGCTCTTCGGCCATCCGGTTACTTCCGAATTAAGGCACAGCGGGCCCGGGCATTTTGCGCCTACTTGCTCGAGCAGTATGGGGGCGACATGGGGGCCATGAGAAAGACACCGACGGACGAGTTACGAGAGGAGCTGCTTGCGATAAACGGCATCGGACCCGAGACTGCGGATGACATATTGTTGTATGCCTGTGAACGTCCGGTATTTGTGGTTGATGCCTATACTCGGCGCATTTTGAGCCGACATGGGCTCTGTGAGCCCAACGCGAATTACGCCAAACTTCAGGCTTTTTTTGAGGATAACCTTGATCGCGACCTTGTAGTTTTCAAGGAATATCACGGGCTTATCGTCTATGTGGGAAAGGATTTCTGTCGTAAGACGCCTAAATGCGCAACATGCCCCTTGGCCGATTTGCTGGAACCCGATCAGCCATGGCACGTGGATTCGGGCAATGAGAGAAGCCGTCAAGCCTCGTAAAACAGACGGATACCGCCGCTATTCGTTACCATCATCGATGCTTCGCCGGCACATCATGATAGACCCATGGAGCAGCATGGGACCGACAAAAATATGGGTGAGGCGCATCTCAACAGTTCAAGCATCTAACGAAACAACAGAGGAGAACAGCCCCTCAACACAGTGCAGATTAAGACAACCGTCCCGTTCGCTTGAATGCGGGTAACGCCTCACCCAAAACTTTGCCGACCTTTCCTGGTCAATCACTACGGCAGCAAAAGGTCGTTATGTGGATTATTTACGCTTAGACCAAGCGGCTTAGCGTTGCTGTTGATCCGCTTGTTGCCGCATCTGTTCCTGCATATGCTGCTGCATCTGCATCATCTGTTGCTGTTGTTGCCGCATCTGTTCCATCATCTGCTCGCGTTGCGCTTCTTGCTCAGGCGTAAGCTCTTCTTCATCAATCCGGACCGTATCCGAACCACAACCGATGACGAACACGGCAATTACAGCTACAACAACCAATACTTTCACGAACTTCATTGTGGTTTCCTCCGTTAGTAACCAATTCTGTTAACTTAATGGTAGACCATGTTAGCATGATTTAGCAAGTCCGCAACCCGGTCATGCCGGCAATAGATGCGGATCTTCGGCTGTGTCGGAAAGAGGGGCATCGTTGCGACTACAGTATTGGTCGACGACACTTTCCAAACACCCCTGTGCGATTAGAATACGTTCGATGAGTTCCCGCAGCGCACCCCGCCCCCCGGGCGTTTTTAGGACTACGTCGGCGGCTTCAACGGCCATGGGATGGGCATCCGCTACAGCCACTCCAACCCCCACAGTCTGCATGGCCCGTAAATCGATGATATCATCGCCCAAAAACGCAATTTGGTCGAGCTCCAGTCCATGTCTTTTGGCAATTTCCTGACAAACCCGCGGTTTATCTTTGATCCACATATGCAGTTCCGCGCATTTCCACTGGCGAGCTATCGCCTCGACTGCCTGACTCCCCAGGCCGGACACCAAAACGCATTTCCCGTCGGCCAACGCCCAGAGGGTCATCCCAGTTACATCACGAACGGATACGGAACGAAAAGGACGCCCCTTGCCATCAAAGGCGACCGAGCCATCGGTAAGGACGCCATCCACGTCGGAGATAATTAACTTGATCTGCTTCAGGCGGTCGGATAGGGTGAGCATTTGTACATTCTCCAGTCTTATGCCGGAAGCGTTATAGCCCCAGGCACGCCAGCTTAATCAATTGGGAGCCACAGATGATAACAGAATTTACTGAAAAGACCGAAGGGGATTGCTGCATATGATACAGAGCCCTTATGAGTCCGTACCCCTTCGTATCGGTGTTATGCCAACGACATGGGCAAGTCCGCTGGCCAACGAGTTGACGAACATGCATCCGATCACGGTGGTCAAGGAAACGCCAGACGCCATGATCCACATGCTTGAAAACGAAACCCTTGACTGCGCCTTGCTTCCCCCTTGGGCCGCCGGATCGTTGAAACATGGACGAGCAATCCCAGGACTCGGCGTTTGTACATCCGGACCGGCTCCCTGCCAACAGCTTTTATTACCCTGCGCTCCACAACAAGTCGCACAAATAGCTGTTCCGCCGGGTTGGGCATCAGCAGCCAAACTATCCGCTTTGATCCTTGCCCTTCAATACCGGCTGCATGTGCCGATTGTGGAGACCAGTCTACAAGACTTCATACAGCAAGCCTATGTTCAATTCGAGCTCACCGAGGCGGATCAAGAAAATCCAGCATATACCCTGATGGATGTCTGCGCAGAGTGGACCGCACAAACCGGCCTCCCTTATCCCCATGCGGTCTGGATCGGACGACATGGCGCGCCCTTACCAAAGCTCCGGGCCGTATTGGCACGCACCCATCAACTAAGCGTGGCAGCATTGGAGTCAAAATCGTCTGCCCATCCAGCGCATATGGGTGTAACTTATTATATGGGCGGCGCTGCGATGGAAGGCCTTCGGCGTGCTTTCGAACTGGGGACAGAGTATGGATTGTGCGGGCCTGACACCGAGTTTGTATTTTGCTAACGCACTGCGGTTGCCGGTGTGTTGCGCTAACTGAACCCAGCCAGTATGATGGTATCAACCTACTGAGCGTGTCTACAGGAAGGAGACTTGACTACCATGTTCAAAAACAGCCACATCCTTGTTCCGACTGATTTCTCCCACTACGCCTTATATGCGCTCCGATATGGAATCGCTTTGGCCAGGGAATACTCGGCCAAGTTGCATATCCTTCACGTCATGGATCCGACTCTGTTTTCCACCGGTACGGGTCATGGATACTGGATCACCAAGACCGACCTGGAAAAGCTTGATAGCTCGATGACCAGTCAAGCGGAAAAACGTCTGGATCATCTGGTCGATCAGGCCCGACAAGCTGGCGTGGAAGCAGATTGTCACCTGGTCCGAGGGAAGCCCGAGTCGAAGATCATCGAGACTGCTGAGGAGCTAAAATGCGACCTGATCGCCATCGCGACCCATGGCCGTACCGGACTCGATCGATTGATCTTCGGAGGCGTAGCCGAGCGGGTCGTGCGATACGCCGATATGCCGGTGTTGAGCATCAAGCATCCCGAGCACGAATTCATCGATGAAGGTGATCTGGCCGTTCATGTAAAGCAGGTGCTGTTCCCAACGGATTTTTCGGAGTATGCGGAACGGGCATTACCCTATGCTGCATCACTGTGCCGAGAATTCAAAGCGAAATTGGTGTTGATGCATGTGACTGAAATGCCCGTGGTATTTCCCGAATATACCCCGGAGAGCATGGCCACAATCGGCGAAGAGATGGCCGATCATGCCCAGGAAGGGCTGGAACGTATTCGCACAGGTCTAGATGACATCGAGACCGAAATACTGGTCCGCACAGGCGTAGCCTATCGAGAGATCTGCCGCTTTGTGGAGGAGACCGAAACCGACCTGGTGGTGTTACCTACTCACGGTAAAACTGGACTGTCCCACTTGCTATTCGGCAGCGTTGCGGACAAGGTAGTACGGATGGCGCGATGTCCGGTGCTGAGTGTCCGACCAGAAGCACTCAAGTCGCAGAGCACTGAGCAAAACGGCTAGCAGGCCTTTCGAGCATGTGATATACTTAGGAGGCTTTTCCCCTGTTGATGGAAGATTTTGATACGAAATGGAGGTCCCGTGTTACCCAAAGGACTAGGAAATCTTGGTAATCTCCCGGGCATGATGAAACAAGCCATGGAGATGAAGGAACGAATGGAACAGATGAAGGACCAGTTGGCCGACGAGACCGTCGAGGCCACAGCCGGAGGCGGCATGGTCTCCGTAGTGATGAACGGCAAGTTTGAGGTCGTTTCGTTATCGGTAGATCCGGAAATCATCGATCCCAACGACCCCGAAATGCTGGAGACCATGGTCCGAGCAGGCATGAACGAAGCCGTGCATCGGGTGCAGGAGTTGGTTCAATCCAAGATGAAAGAACTGACCGGTGGCATCGACATTCCAGGACTGACTTAGTGCGGATCGTTTTCTTTGGGACTCCTGCATTGGCGGTTCCTCCATTGGCGGCGATTACCGAGCGCCATGAAGTATGTTCGGTGGTATGCCAACCCGATCGCCCGCAGGGTCGCGGCAGGAAGCCCGCGCCGCCACCGGTAAAGTCTTGGGCCGAAGAGCACGGAATACCCGTGCATCAACCGGCCAAACTCAACGATGGCGCTTTCGAGGAATGGCTCCGTGCCCAACAACCGGAACTCTGCGCATTGGCTGCCTACGGACGGCTCCTCAAACAGCCCATTCTGGATGTCCCGCGTCACGGATTTCTCAACTTGCATCCGAGCCTGCTTCCCAAATACCGGGGACCTTCACCCATCCAGGCAGCCATTCTCAATGGGGATGCCGTAACGGGCGTAACCATCATGCGCATTAGCCTCGAGATGGACGCGGGAGACATCCTGTTGCAGGAAGAGGCGCCCATCGCCGAAGACGATACGACCGCAACACTGACCGAAAGACTGGCTCATCAAGGAGCGGCGTTATTTGTCGAAGCCCTCGACCTGATCGCCATGGGCAAGGCGCAGTTCCGCCCACAGCCTTCGGAAGGCGTGTCCCATTGCAGGATGCTGAGCAAGGCCGACGGCAACATCCGATGGGAAGAGCCTGCTGAGCACATTCATAACTTGGTGCGAGCGGCGATTCCGTGGCCGGTGGCGTATTCGGTGCTCAATGGAGTGACCCTCCGAATCCATAAAACAAAGGTAGTTGATACCCCTGCTCAAGGCTCGCCAGGGACCATAACTGCAATCGGCAAGGATGACATACACGTGGCCACGGGCGAGGGAACACTGGCCGTGCTGCATGTACAGCCACCGGGTAAACGGCCCATGACAGTAGGCGAATATCTCCGTGGTCGACAGGTTGCGGTGGGCGACCGGTTTCAGGGAGCCTAAACAGTGCCCACGGATATGGTCCGCGACACCGCCGTGGTGGTTTTGTTACGGGTCTTCGAAAAAGGCGAGTACATCGACACGGCGTTGGATCGCTCACTTCGGCGACGAAACCTATCCGAACGAGGGCGACGCTTTCTAACCCATCTCGTATACGGCGTGGCGCGGCATTATTTGCTGTGCGATCACGTCTTAACCCCGTTGGTAACCCGACCTCTGGAAAGCGTCCCACGGCCTATTCTCACCATTTTGCGCATGGGGATATTTCAGGCCCTCTTTTGCCATCAGGTCACATCGCCATCCATGGTACATACATCGGTTGACCTGGCCAAACGCCATGGACACGCGGGAACGGCGAAGCTGGTCAATGCGGTGCTCCGACGCGCTCCTCGTTCGCTCGACGACGTGTCCTTGCCCAGTTCAACCGACGAGCCCGTCGCTTTTATCAGCACCCGTTATTCCATACCCCGATGGATGACGTCTATGTGGATCGATGAACTAGGGAAAGAGGCCGCCGAGGCCTTTTGTAAGGCGTCGGCGGAACCCGCCCCGGTGACATTGCGGGCAAACCAATTGCGGAGCTCAGCAGAACAGCTCATGGCAGGGCTTGCCAAAACGGGATATCGAGCCGAAAAACGGACCGCTATTCCGGAAGAAGCGACGGTACTCGAAGGAATACCGCCGGTCCGCTCCAAACTTTTCCAGGGGGGCCATTGTTTTGTACAGGACCCGGCATCGATGTTACCGCCCCATTTGCTGGAACCGCAACCGGGAGAAAAGGTATTGGACCTGTGCGCGGCTCCGGGGGGGAAAACCACCCACATGGCCGAGCTGACCGGCGGAGAGGCATGCATCGTGGCATTAGACCGTACGACACGAAAACTGGCGACAACGGCGGAGAATATCCGCCGACTCGATGCGCCGGGCATTCGGTTAATTCAAGGGGACGGCAAAATGGCCCCATTTCCCGAAGGTACATTCGACCGAGTTTTGGTTGACGCTCCGTGCAGTGGGCTCGGGACGTTACGGCGGCATCCGGAACTCAAGTGGCGGACCCGCCCCGAAGACATCAACCGGCTCGCTGTAGAGCAACAGGCGCTGTTGCGCGCTGCAATACGACTTTGTAAGAATACCGGGGTAATTGTGTACTCCGTTTGTACCGTTTCGCAGAGCGAAACAGAGGGCGTTCTTCACTCCATTCTGGACTCGGAGCCCGTTCGGCGTGAAGACGGCCCGGAGTGGCTTGATACGTGGAAAAACGGAATCGGAACCTATCAAACAAATCCCCATCACGATGGACTGGACGGGTTTTTCTTGACGCGATTGCGGAAACAATCCTAAACACGGCCGCGTTCGTTTTTCGATTTTGGTGGTGGTTGACGAAATGGACCGTAGCGACGGTCTTTTTCCTGGCCGTCATGGCGGTTGCAGGATATGCCGTTATCGCGCATACCGTCGATGGCGGCGATCATGTGGTCGTACCGAATATCGTCGACCAGTCGGTCGTCGCCGCCCATGCCATGCTCGTGCAACAGGGCCTCGAATTGGGCCCGCCGCGGGAAATCTATAATGTCGACAAGCCCAAGAATCATGTGGTAGCCCAACGACCGGCAGCTGGACGGGTAGTACGCACCGGACGCAAAGTGCATCCCGTCATCAGCGTCGGACCGGACCTCGAACAGGCTCCAAACCTAATTGGCCGAAGGATTGAAGACGTGCAAGAGGAGCTCGGTGGACAAGGGTTGTTTCAGGTCGGTTCCCTGGTTGCCCGTATGCCCCATTCGAGCGAGGCCAATCGAATCCTTGGTCAGGATCCCGCACCCGGTATGCGTATTCCCCGTGGAACCGATATCAGCGTATTGGTAAGCGCCGGTACCGGAGCACGTGGATTTCCGATGGCGGACCTCATAGACATAGGCATCGAGGAGGCGCAACGGGAAGTGGAGCAACTGGGCTTGGTTCCCATACTCCTTCGAGTCGATCGGGCAGGAGCCCCCTTCGACATAGTGCTGGAACAGGATCCTCCAGCGGATGTGTTTGTTGAACCCGGCGATGAAGTCCGATTAATGGCTCGCACCACTGCGGACACAGCAGAAACCTGGCGTGAGATTCGAGTAAGCTACACGGTACCGGAAAGCACCCGAGGCCCCCAGGAGGTCCGGATCGATGCTGCTCCTCGCGGAGGGATTCCATGGACCGTGTATCCCCGCCCGGAGGATTTGGACGAAATGGGACGCCCGCCACGCTTCCGAAGCGGAACCCGCATTACCGTACCGCTGCGATTCCGAGACGAAATGACCGTAACTATATATCTTGAGGGCGAACGTGTTCGTTCCTATCAGTATCGGGGAGACGACGATCCCATTATTAACAATTATGACCCAGAAGGAGACCGATAACGTGCCTGAGTTAAAAATCGCCCCATCCATCTTGGCCTCGGATTTTAGCCGATTGGGAGAGGAAATCGGCGCGGCTATTGCTGCAGGAGCGGATCTGATTCACGTCGATGTCATGGACGGTCATTTTACGCCCAACATTACCATCGGGCCGCCGGTGGTCTCGGCGTTGCGACAACATAGCAGCGTGCCCATGGATGTACACCTGATGATCACCAATCCGGAGGATTATGTCGAGGATTTTGCCAATGCCGGGGCGGACATCATCACCTTTCATGTGGAAGCGGCGATTCACCCCCATAGGCTCATCGATCGCATCAAACAACTGGGATGCCGTGCAGGTATCGTCCTAAATCCCGGTACCTCCCATGACACCATTGAATACCTGGTGGACTATGTGGACATGGTGCTATTGATGACGGTGAACCCGGGTTTTGGCGGACAAAAATTCATCCCGGAAATGATACGGAAAATCCAGAGCGTACGGGCCATGTTGGGTGATCGGGACCTCCAGGTTGATGGCGGTATCGATGCTGAGACGGCTCCTGCGGTGATCCAGGCCGGGGCCAACGTGCTGGTGGCGGGCTCGTATGTCTTTGGCAGTCCGTCCTACCTGGATGCCATCGAGAGCTTGCGAGCGGAGCAGCCGGACCAAGCTACAACATGACCTCCGATTCGGATAAAACACCCCTATCGGCCTCGACAGAAGGTACGACTACGTCCCCGATACCCCAGCCGTCGGCGGTTCCCATGAGCTCCGCGGGCGTGATGGGATTCAAAAGATGGGTGATTAATCACGATGAAAGCTGGTTGTTCATAATATCCTATGTGGCGTTGTCGGTTATCTTGAGTGTCTGGATCAGCCTGTTCTGGCTAGGTGTTGTTATCGCCGTTCATTTTGGTTTTGAATGGATTCGCCAGCGTCATGTACAGAAAGACGGGCAACCGGTTCTGCCGGAAGTGCTCTGGGAGGTCAAACTGGACATCGCGTTAATCCTGCTTGCCCTCGCGCTTGCGCTATACATGGAGGTTGTGCTCGGCGTACTGGGCCTGCGTTCGGCAGCTCGACTTGGTTCGGCCACACGGGCTGTATTGCGGACCAACGCGCGTTTCGCGGGTTGGCAGCGGGCCATACGTGGGATTCTGCTTTCCGTGGATGACGCGGGGCAGCTAGCCAAAGCGGCGGTAAACCGAAACCGACAACCCCGGGAAGACAACCCCGAACCTGAGGAAATCACCGTCGGAAGATGGGGTAGCTGGACAGGGCGCTGGAATAAAGTGGACTGGATCTCGGTGGCGCTGGGCGTATGCTGTATTGGGCTCATCGTGGCCGCTCCCTGGTTTACGCAACACGATTTTGCTTCGGCGGCTCAGACGCTACTCAGCGAGATGCATCCATTCCCCATGTAGGACGTCCCATATGAGGCAAGCATGCCGCATATCGGACAGCAGTATTGTCGGTCCCAGGCGGTCGCCCTTTCGCCGAAATCATACGTAAATCACTGGTAGAAAACGAATAACGTCCAGATAGGGATAAGGAAGTACGGGCAGATCATGCGGCACAGATATTGCTTGGTTGAGAGAGGGGACTTATGCGTATTGGGCTGTCCGCAAATCAAACCGCCTTCTGATGCTCTA
>PWNM01000231.1 GCA_003557825.1 Candidatus Hydrogenedentota bacterium
CGTCTCCGAAACGATGCTGCGCTCCATTGAATCCGTCGGCCCAAGTCGGGACCTTCATCTACGCGCAACAGGTAATCGATGGCCATCTCGAAATAAAATTCTGCCGCTCGATCGCTAATGTCTCGCTCCTCGGCGATCTGACGTATCTTCTGGGTTGAGTACAAACCCACGTTTTCCGGAGTCTCCGGGCGCCAATATTGATGGGCAAACCAGTCCGCACCCCAGACATCGTTATGGGAGGCGATTCCCAATGCAAGGCAGGACGGCGCAAGTCGGTCAAACTCGAAATGGGTAAGACGACGCAACGACGCGGCAATCTCCGGTTTATCGAAGACGGCCTGGTTCATATCGGCGAGCATCGAGCCGAAAAGCACCTCAGGATGGGTGCATTCCGTGGCACGGTCCGTCAGATAATAATGGGTGGCGGGTCCCCAAGCGTGAGCCACGCCGGAAAATAACACCACCCCCACACACAGGAATCTCATATCCTTCTCCTCCTCCTTCGTCCCACATTGAAGTCGAACTATTCGACCACGGGCCCATCGGCGTCGACCGGTTGGGGTTGAACAGCGCCTTGGGCAAGAGCAAACAACCCGTTATCTCGAAACCAGATGAACACGCCAAGCAATACCACAAACGACTGTATCAGATAGAACGCAATCAACGAACCCAATACGCCGCTTGTGTGTCCGTAGCTATGCAGCCCAACACCCAACAAATTGACCCCCCACCAGCAAAAGGCGATGACGATTGCGTTGAAAACCGAGGCGACGTTGATGCCCAGGTGATGGATGTAACCGCCCTTCCGAGCATGGAGTATCGTGAGCATCCATAGGCATATCAAGAGCGCACCGTTCTCTTTGGGATCCCACCCCCAAAAGCGCCCCCAGCTTTCAGCCGCCCAAACACCGCCCAACACGGTGCCGAGCAACGTAAACAACAATCCGAAACACAGGACGCCGTAGACCATGCGCGTTAGATTGGAATAAAACTCCTCGTCGTTGCGCTTCCATCGAAATAGCTTGCCGAATATATAGATGTGCGACATGGCTGCTGCCAGGAAGCCCGCGCCGTATCCCATGGTAATCGTCGTAACATGGGTCGCCAGCCAGAAGTTGGTGTCGAGCACGGCGATAAGACTGGGCATGGTATCCACGCCCTCGCGCACTTCATAACGATTGGCGATGAACATGCCGATTACGCCCAGCGCCGCTCCCACGGATATGGGTACCCGTTGCTTGTTGATAAACTCGGTTACCAATGCAACCAGCACAGCTACGGCGGTAACGAACAAAATAGTCTCATACAAGGTCGTTACCGGCGGCCGCCCTCGGATAACGCATCGAAACCCAATTCCTACGATGAGTAAAATCAGCGGGATGCTGACCGCGGTTAGATTCACTGGGCGCCACCAGCGTAGGTTCGGCGCCATCCATGACAGGGCAACAAGCAGGAACGCAATCACGAAAAAGGTCAAGCTGCGTTGGAAAAAGGCAGCCCTGTAAAACGATACTTCCAGTGGTATTCTGTCATATTCGCCACGAGCCTCAGCTCGATCCGTTACGGCATCATGGAATGCGGCCAAGGCCACACGGAACGCCTCCGGATCCCGCGCTGCCCGTGCCATATCTTCGTACTGGCGTAGCAGCGCCAGATAATCCCCCATCGGCTCAACGGACATAAAAGCCATGACCACCAGTTCGCCCGGATCGCGCCATTGCTCCTCGTCGTCGACGGCGGGGGGAAACACCTTCAGCGTGGAGGCCCGGCCGCCGGCAATGTCAATTTCATGAAGCAACTGTTCGAGCTCGGCCAAGGCGGCAGCCCGTGTATCCGCGTCCAGATCGACCAACGACTCCGGCAGATGCTGTCGGAACACGGCGGCGTCCTCTGGCGACAACTGCTGGGCCATGGCATCAACGCCTCGGTCCATGGCGACTACCGCAACCTGTAACACCAGCCCTTGGGAAAGGATGGCGCTGAACCGATTCTCTGGAACGAGTCGGGCCAGGGGGCTTCCCTCGTCGATGGAAAACCGACGCCGGGCAAATTCGAAGTGTCCAATGAGGCCTTCATAGAACAACAGGTTACTCGCCAGATGTACGATCTGATTACCGAGAGGCGACCGCTCCCGGGTAGGGGTCTGTACATATTGTTGGCCCAACTCGATAAGCCGTTGACGCCCCGGCAGTATCTCGACATAGGAGAATCGATCTCGTCGTCCCCGATCATCGTGGGCCACGCCGATGGCATCGAGGGCGGCGGTATCCTGAACGAGAAACACCGGATAATGCACGGCATGATCCGGAAAAAACAGGGTGTCCATCAACCATTCGGTGGCGCCGATGCGACGATCGTCCGTGTTGCGGATGGTCCGCCGTCCACTCAAATTGAGCAGTGAAAACTGGGCGAAGGTGCTGATTGGTTTGATCCGGCCCTCATCAAGAATGGGCAACGTGGCGAAAAGGTCCACCGTTTCGGTTTCCCATTCTGGGGCCGAGGCATCGGGACGATCGGGAAAGGCCCAGGCACAGGGCATAATCGCCATCAAAGCGAGTAGGGACAAAGCAAGGATTCGGGTGTTCATCAGCTCCGGGCTCCTTTGGATGAGGTTCGGGACTCGGAACGCAGGTAGTTGCCCAGCATCAACGAAAAATGAAGCAACATCCCTGCAGTCGTGATCAACGAGGCATACATGGGAATGCTCTCTGCGGGGTCGCGCACGACGGCAAAGGTGGAGAATAACGGCGCCCCTGGTGGAGCGTCCTGGGGGCCCCAAGACGCTTGGTAGAATGTATACCCTTCATGGCGAAGGGGCTGATTCATGGTGATCTTGATGGATTGGGCTACGCCATCCTGGTATTTGGTCACATCACTAAGAAAGACCCGGGGCATCTGCGTGCCCGGATGGAATTCGTGGGTAAACTCGTCCAACGCAATGGTGAACGGGAGCAAGCGGCGCTTTCGGCGCAAATCAATGGCCCAAGTACGACCATCTGCTTCAACAACCCAAGGAGCCAAAGCGAAGCCTGAGAGCAAAGCGGGATGCTCGTTGTTGGAGGCCGATGTACGCACGGTCGCAAAGAGACCGGGCATGTTCTGTTCGTTCTCTCGCGCACGGGGCATGGAACGCAGATAAAA
>PWNM01000406.1 GCA_003557825.1 Candidatus Hydrogenedentota bacterium
GAGCTGGTGGTCATCAGAAGGCGCTGAATGAGACAAGCTGATGATGAACAATACGAGTATTAACCGGAATGTTGTGGTGTGCTGCATGCAATCCTCCATTCAAGACGTCCCATGGTGAACCATCGTAAGCCATGAAGGTTTCCACTTGATTCGAATGGTCGTGTCCAATACTGGGTTTTGAGTGGCAATACTGTAGCGATTGCCGATGTGTGTCTATGTAGCAGTTTCGGAAGGCCCGGTCAAATTTTGGGTGCATTCGATTATCTTGTTTTTAACTGAAAAGAGGCCATGGGATATGTCTTTGGCTTCGTTGACCACGATCAAGGATGAACTGTTTCGCCCAAATGAGTTAAAAGGTTGACCACTACTTTAACCGGTGCTATGCTAGACCCATGAGCAAAGCTGCATGCTATATTGGAACCTCTGGTTGGTCTTACAAGCACTGGAAAGGCGAATTCTATCCCGAGGATCTGAAAAAGAACGACTGGCTGGCCTATTATAGCGACCATTTTGATACGGTGGAAGTCAACGCCTCTTTCTATCACGAGATCAAGGCGGAGACCTACGAAGGCTGGCGCGAACAGGTTGCGGGCAAGAATTTTCGTTTCAGCATCAAGATCACACGCTATTTGACCCACGTGAAAAAACTGAACGAGTGCGCCGAGATCTGGAATACGTTCATCCAAAATGTCAACCGCTTGGGGGATACGCTGGGCCCGATCCTGGTTCAAATTCCAGGCAACCTAAAGGCGAATCCGGACAAGCTTAAGGCTCTTTTGCAGGCAATTCCCGACCAATACTCCATCGCTTTCGAACCACGAAACGAAACCTGGCTATCGGACGACATCTACGCGATAATGGAGGAACATAACTGCGCCTTGGTCATTTCCGATACTCCGGAATGGCCAACGGAAGAGAGGCTTACGGCCAATTTTGGTTATATACGGCTCCACGGACCGGATGGCCTGTACAGCTCTCGTTATAGCTCAGAACAGTTGCAGGAGTGGGCGGACAAGATTAATCGATGGCACGAACAGCTCGATCACGTCTACGTCTATTTCAACAATGACGCTTACGGCCATGCCATCGCGAACGCATTGGAACTAAAGGAGCTGGTATGTTAGGTTCCTTATAGGGTCCAGGAAGTAGCTTCCAGCAGCCATTCAACCAGAAGGTTATCTACGCGATGCGATATCGCCGATTCGGCAAAACCGAACTTCGGATGCCAGTCATTAGCTGTGGGGGGATGCGCTTTCAGCAACCCTTTGGTCAGAGCAACCGGGTCACTCCCGAGACGCAGAAAAATGTCGAAGCCTGCGTCCACCGCGCGCTTGAGTTGGGCATTACCCACATCGAGACGGCTCGGGGCTACCCGTTAAGCGAGGAGCAGTTGGGCAAGGTATTGCCGCAATTGCCTCGGGATGGCATGATTGTTCAGACCAAAATCGTGGCCAGTCCCGATCCCAAAACGTTTGCCGATACCTTTGAAGAGTCCATGCGCACGCTCAACATGGATTACATCGATCTCTTGGGCTTTCATGGCATTAACAACGACGAGTGCCTTGAGCACGCCATGCGTTGCATGGATCAGGCCCAGGCATGGAAGCGGGAGGGACGGGTCCGGCACATTGGGTTCTCAACGCATGCCCCCACCGATGTTCTTGTGCGTACCATCGAGACAGATGCCTTCGAGTATGTGAACCTTCATTGGTATTACATCTTCCAGGACAACTGGCCCGCCATTGAGGCCGCTACGGCCCATGATATGGGGGTCTTCATAATTAGTCCCAATGACAAAGGCGGCATGCTGTATTTAGATAACCCCAGGTTAGCCCGCCTGACCGAACCGCTCCATCCCATGGTGTTTAATGGGCTCTTCTGCCTGGCCCGGCCCGAGGTGCATACGCTGAGCTGCGGCGTGGCCCAACCCGAAGATTTTGACATCCACATAGAGACCGTCGAAAAGGCCGATCAGGCTGCGGAGCTGGCCATGCCCATTGCCCAACTGCTTGACGAAGAGATGGCCCGAGCCGTAGGCCAGGAATGGGCCGAGACATGGCACGTCGGCCTGCCCGAATGGTGGGAGACGCCCCGCAACATCAACATACCCGTTATCCTGCGGCTACGGAATTTGGCCTTGGCCTATGACATGGTCGAGTACGGCAAAATGCGGTACAACCTTTTGGGAAATGCCGGCCACTGGTTTCCGGGCGAAAACGCCTCGAAACTGAATGACTACGACTTAACCGAGTGCCTTGCTCAATCGCCCCATCGCGACGTCATCCCCGAACTATTGGCTGAGACCCATGCCATGCTCGTGGGCGAAGAACGCAAGCGACTCCAGGCAGACGAGTAGCGGTTTCAGGCGCTTACCGCCTGACGATAAGCTGCGATGGCCCGCTCCAGGCCCGCATCGTCCACGTCGAGATGAAAGACCACGCGGATGCGGCCGGGGGCGGTTGCCGAGACCAATACGCTTTGCTCGCGGCATGTGGTGACCACATCGTCGGCGTTCTCCACATCAAGATAGACAATATTCGTGGGTGAGGGAAAGGGGAACGAAATGCCCGGAGTTCCTTCGAGTGCCTCGCGGAACCGTCGCGCCCGGCTATGGTCGTCGGCCAGTCGGTCGATATGGTGATCGAGAGCATAGTGGGCTGCAGCGGCCAATACGCCCGCTTGGCGCATGCCGCCGCCCAGCATCTTGCGGTATCGATGGGCATGATCGATGGTCACTGTATCACCGCAAAGAATAGACCCCACCGGCGCGCCAAGTCCTTTGGAAAAACAAAAGCACAGGGTGTCGACGTGGCGCGCATACTGGGCAATCGGTATACCCGTCGCCACGGAAGCGTTAAAAATTCGAGCGCCATCGCAGTGCAGGCGGAGTCCCTGGTCATGGACGATTCGGCCGATTTCCGCTACCGTTTCGATGGGATACACGGCTCCGCCGCCTCGGTTGGTCGTGTTTTCAAGAGCCACCAGCGTGGTATGCGAAAAGTGGTGATCGGGCGATTGGACGATGGCGTTGGCCACATCCATGGGACGCAAAACGCCGCATTCCCCACCGAGCAATCGCGTCATAACCCCGGCTACCATGGCCAGATTTCCCGATTCGTAGTGATAGGGGTGGGCATCC
>PWNM01000185.1 GCA_003557825.1 Candidatus Hydrogenedentota bacterium
ACGGCAATTCCCATTCCAGTACTGGCAGTAAGGAGAAACCGGATGCTGTTGGTTCACGGGAGACGGCGTCCAGAGGAGTGTGGGGCATGGCTGGCAAGGAAGTATCGGGGCGAAACGACATCAACCGGAGAACGTTTTTGGCTCAATCGGCACGGGGGACTGCTGCCTTGGGGTTAAGCACGGCATTCGTGAAAGGCGCTTCTGCCGAGAGGCCGCCGCGAGTTGACCCCAACGAACCCTCCGTAGGTTCGCTTCCCGATCCGGATGGCCCCATTCGTCTAGGGTTCATCGGCGTGGGCGGCATCGGCTTTCGTCATATGTGGCGTTTTTGGGAACTGCGGGAGGATGGATATAATCTGGACATCCGCGCAGCCTCCGATTGCTACCAACAACGCAAGGCGCAGGCTGCGAGTTGGGCGGAGGCAGCAATCGGGCATCGCATCGACACCTACTTCGATTATCGGGAGCTGTTGGAACGGGACGATATCGATGCAGTGGTCATAGCGCCACCGGACCACTGGCATGCCCTATGCACGATCCATGCCCTCGAAGCAGGCAAGGATGTTTACTGCGAGAAACCGCTGACGTTGACGGCCGAAGAAGCCCTGGAAGTGAGGAATGCGGTCTATCGTACCGGTCGCGTGTTCACCTGTGGCGCTCAACGTACATCCGATCCGGCCTATCGACGGGCGCGGCAATTTGTCGAAGACGGTTCGTTGGGGTCCATCATTGCGGTCCATGCGGATGTGGGCATGAATTTCAGCACGGCCGCCAACCCCGATAGCAGTGGCGTTTGGGACTGGCACATTGACCCCAATGCGTCGGATGATCCCGGAGCGGGTGATTTTTACATCGATTGGAGACAATGGCTGGGTCCCGCTCCTGAGCGACCTTATTCCGCGCCCCGCTTTTTCCGGTTCCGTAAGTTCTGGGACTACTCCGGCGGAATCACCACAGACTTCAGCTTTCATCAGGTGGCTCCGTTGCATATTGCGCTCGGATGTGGCGCTCCGGAACAGGCTGCTGCGACAGGCGGGCGGTATCTGCATCGTGACTTCATGGAAGTACCCGATACCCTTGCCGGCAGCCTGGACTATCCCGAGGATTTTTCGATGCTCCTCACTGCCTCCATTGCGAACTCCAGAGGGAGCGCCAACATGATCCGGGGAAGTCGGGCTACGGTTATCTTTGAAGATTGGGGTAGGATACACGTGGAGGCGGAAAACGGCCACCGAAGCTGGTTTGCGGAGCGGCACGGAAGCGAAAGCCTCATCATCAACGCCATGGAGGAAACCGGACAGACCGCAACGAGTCGGGATGCCCATCGTAGAAACTGGTTGGACTGCATCCGAACCCGCGAACAAACGAACTGTCCTGTCGAGATCGCCGCTGACACAATGGTGGGCATGCGGATGATCGTCGATGCCTATCGCAAAGAACAAACCATTTACTGGGATCGGGAACAGGAGGCCTATGTTGACTCCCATCCCCGCCCCAATCGGCGTTCCAAGTTTCCCGAAATCGAAGCGTAAAACCTAGCGGCGGAACCTGTATGGCTTGGGCTCCGCCGCCGTTTCACTTCAAAACTGGTTGTTACAGGGTTAGTCTTCCTCGGCCTCGTCAAGCGGGCGTAGCCAAATGTTTCGGTACCACACTTTGCCGTGGTCGCCCTGCAATCGCAAGGGGCCTGCTTCGTTGACTCCGCCGGGTAAAGCGCCTTCTGTAGGTTCCACTATACGCTGTTCGTCGTGGATTACGTGATCATTCAGCTTAACAGTGAGGATATCCTCTACATATTTCACATGAAGCTGATTCCATTCACCGATGGGATTACCTGCGAGGACCTTTGGCGCGAATTGGTTGTAGATAGCCCCATCATCTACTAGACGGGGTTCTTCCGATTGGGAACTATCGAGTACCTGTACCTCGACGCGACCGCGTAGGTAGACCCCGCTGTTCCCGCCTGGCACCGTCTTGTACTCAAGCATCAGTTCGAAGTCTTTCCATTCATCGACCGTAGCAATGTCGTTTTTATCGGCCTCGTTGGTTAGAGAACCGTCCTCGTCGGCGAACCAGTGGTTTTCAGCATCGGGATCCCATGCGTTCTGCCATCCTGTGAGATCCTCTTCGTTAAATAGCTGAACCCAACCCGCTTCCTTCAGTTCATCTTCATCCATTTCCATTTCCCCCGTGGCGTCCCAAGATAACCCCAGCGATACGGTCAACAGACCCGTAACCGCTAATGCCATGATCAACTGTGTACGTTCTAACATGACCTTTTTTTCTCCTTTCCGGTTCTTGCCGTTTGTCCCCAATAGACAGCATTCGGTGCGACTCCAGACCCAAACCAGGATAATCGCATGACATAACCTTCGCTGTACTGGAACTCACAATGGCGGTCTTATAACAGAACTCATCCGCATAATCAACACGGATCGGCGAACAAGAAGGATAATGAACGGTTTCCAGGGAATTTGGCCTTGCGGTTGCCCATCTGGAGCAACAGCAGATGATTTGGTTGATCAGTATGTTTTGCGGTGCTACGCTTGACCTATGAGCAAAGCAAAATGCTATATTGGAACCTCTGGTTGGTCTTACAAGCACTGGAAAGGCGAATTCTATCCCGAGGATCTGGAAAAGAACGACTGGCTGGCCTATTATAGCGACCGTTTCGATACAGTGGAAGTCAACGCCTCTTTCTATCACGAGATCAAGGCGGAGACCTACGAAGGCTGGCGCCGCCTGGTTATGGATAAGGATTTTCGTTTCAGCATAAAGGTCACACGCTATTTGACCCACGTGAAAAAGCTGAACGAGTGCGCCGAGATCTGGAATACGTTCATCCAAAATGTCAACCGCTTGGGGGATACGCTTGGGCCGATTCTGGTTCAAATTCCGGGCAACCTAAAGGCAAATCCGGACAAGCTTAAGGCTCTTTTGCAGGCAGTTCCCGATCAATACTCCATCGCTTTCGAACCACGAAACGAAACCTGGCTATCGGACGACATCTACGCGATAATGGAGGAACATAACTGCGCCTTGGTCATTTCCGATACTCCGGAATGGCCCACGGAAGAGAGGCTTACGGCCAATTTTGGTTATATACGGCTCCATGGTCCGGATGGGCT
>PWNM01000571.1 GCA_003557825.1 Candidatus Hydrogenedentota bacterium
AGGATCTCGACCTGCTTGAGTCGATGGGCGTCAACCTGGTAAGCATCCAATACCACCGACCCGATGAGGCGCCTCAACTCCGGGATTTTGTTGCACGATGTCATGACCGAGGTATTGTGGTTTACATCTACATTGCCGATGCCCATCCAACCGAACCTATGGCCGATGATGACCTGACCGAACGGGGCTTTATGGACTTGATCAAAGCGGCGGATCTCGCCGGGGTTCCGTCGGTACTTGCGTACGACATCGCCTGGGAACCGGCCTTTGGGGTAGAGGCAACTCGCGCCAAACATGATCATCTCTTTGAGGCGTGGGTGATTGAACAATACGGGAGCATCGATTGGGCTGAGGAAGTGTGGGGAATTCCTGCAAACCGCCGGGAAAATGGTGGCGTTGCCGGTCCCACCAACGAGCAGATCATGAGCGACGGCGAGCATCGTGTTATGGTCGCAGCCTATCGGCGATTCAAGGACGACCTGATCAGTCAGCGTTACCGCGAAATCATCCGGCTGATTAAAGAAGTGGATGACACCCACCTTTTCGGCGTACGAACCGGCCTTGGAGGTACGGGTATCATCCATGCTGCAGTTCAGATGCCATTCCAGCTGACAAGCGGCGCGGCCCATCTTGATTTCATCTCGCCCGAAGGGTGGGGCTATACCCATGACAACATCGCATCGGCCGCCTTTGTAGGGCAGTACGCCCGGTGGGCCGGTCATGGGAAGCCCGTATTTTGGTCCGAGTTTGGCGAAAGCGTGTGGGATGGAGGGCCAGAGTTTTACTTGATTCAACGGGATATTTACCAAGGATTTCGTGAGATGGTCGAACGAACCAGCGCCGACGGATGGGCCGCATGGTGGTATCCCGGCGGTTTCCGGGTGGATACGCCCTCCGATTACGGTATTGTCAATCCCGACCAATCGCTGCGGCCCGCTGCCATGCTGATGCGGGAAGCAGCAGATTCACTTAAGGATATCGGCCCATTGCCGGATTATGAGCCCATGCTTACAGTCCATCGCGATGAACACCCCACCGGCTTGGCCCATTTGGTTGTCGACCGCATGGAAGCGTATACAAAAGCTTGGGAAGCAGGAGAAGCCTTCGGGGTCCAATCGCCGGGCACGGGCACAGCCTCGGCCGATTGTCCCTACACGGGCGTAGGCGGCGTGCCATTCGCCGCTCCGCAACCGCCGGAGTACCTCAATGCGGAGATTGTGCTACGAGACCACGATGGCTCTACCGTCGAGGTCACGCTAATCAACACCGGAGAGGCCACATGGTTGGCCGAGGATTGCCGCGTTCGAGTGGTCGAGTCCGATGGAAGCACAGCATTCGTGGCCTTACCTGAAAACGTGCCCCGATTCGGCCGACTCGACGTGGTCGTACCGGCACCCGAAGGAGCGACCTTGGTGCTCGAAGCCGAGCGCTTTGGCCCTTTTGGCGAACGGGCCAATCTCGAATAACGGTCTATAGTGAAACTCTTACGAATTGAACATGTCCATGCCGACGTGGCAAGGTATTGGATTGGTGTGGCGTACAGAAGAAACAGGAGGTTCTAATATGCAGTTTTTTACCATTTCATTGGCCCTAATTATGTCGATCTCGGCAAGTGCGGCGGCTTCGTTACATATTGCCGTGTTGACGGATACGCCGGCGGAAGACCAGGCACACGTATTGATCGAGGCGGTGGGCGGACAAGCCATGTCCATCGAAGAGCTTCACACGCTAACTCCCGATACCCTACTTGTGCTCCTCGAAACCCAGCGGTTTCCGGGCCCGGCGCTTGGACACATCATCGCCCATCTCGACCGGGGCGGCCATCTTCTCGTCGTAGGCGGGCCTGCCTTCGAAACCTTGCTCCATGAGGGACCGGACGGCGATTGGATGACGCTTGAGCAACGCCTGACCATCGAGGAGACCCCATCGCAGCTTGTTGCTCACGACGCGATCGCCGAGGAGCGGTTCGACATTGCCTCGGGGCTTGATAGCGACGAAATCACAGTGGAAACGGGTCCTGATGGCCTGACCATGATATCGGACTTTAAAACGCCCGGTGGATGGTCCAATGTGAAGTTTTCCGTGGGCCCCCCTCCTGCAGGGCATAACATCGTGCGGATTCGCGGTTCCATAGCAGGCGAAGCGGAATCATTGGTTGTCGAGGTCCAAGAGCAAGATGGTTCCCGTTGGATGGCGACGCTTCGGCCCGTCGAAGGTCGCGACGAGTTCGTGGCCCATGAGTCGCAGTTTGTGTTTTGGGGTGATAGCCCGTCAGTTGGTCGGGGTGGTCCGGGCGACCAACTCCAACTGGACCAGGCTGGGTGGGTTTCGGTCGGGTTTGCCTCGACCCATCAGGTCATTCATCCGGGCGAATACGCTTTCACGGTTTCCAGTGTGGAGAGCGGGCGCGTGGATACCGAGGTGATGCGGTTCCCTTCGGCTCCGCCCCTGGAAGGTTTGTGTCCTGCTTATAAGACCTTCACCACCACGCCTACCCGGAGCAACGGCGTGGGCATTGCGGCGGACATCGATTTCACAATAACGGAGGAGATCGTGTCTCCCATTGCCCGCCCCATGCATCCCCATCCCGAACTTGACACCACCTGGCAACCTCTCGTGAAGGGATACAACGCCCAGGGCATCTGGAACTCGACGCCCGTATCAACTACGTGGCGGGACGACGGCGCGACATGGACCTTTATAGGATTTGTCCCCGAGACCGAGCCCCTGGCGACATTCGCCCAGCGTCTGGCCGCAGCGATTCCCGATGGGATGCCCGATCCGGGTCCCCGGGAAGAGCTTCGCGAACCGCCTGCCACGGGCGCCTTGATCACGGTCGAAGATAACCGGTTTATGCTGGACGGCGAACCGTGGTTTGCCCATGGCATTAACTTTTGGCCCCTCTATGTGAGCGGGATGGAGCCGAAAGGGTATTTCTCGCATTGGTTGGCGGAGCCCTACTATATCGTCGAGTTAATCAAGAAGGACCTGGACCTGCTTGAATCGATGGGGGTCAACCTGGTGAGCATCCAATATACCGACCCGGCGGAAGCGCCCCAACTCCGTGATTTTGTGGCGCGGTGCTACGATCGTGGCATCTTTGTCAACATTTTCATCGCCCAT
>PWNM01000502.1 GCA_003557825.1 Candidatus Hydrogenedentota bacterium
AATGATGTTCGCCACGTCTTCCATCCGGTTCTGCTTTTCGCCGTTGATTTGGACGGTATGCATGGCCACTCGCACCTGGCCTACAGGTTGGTCGATCTGGTCGATCATCGTACGGATGGTGTTGATACCCTTCAGCGGACCACGCAGATGGATCAATCCTTCGCCGATGACAGAGACCGAAACCTGCTCGACGGGGTCATCTGATTCAGGTACTCCCGGTGCAAACGTATCCGGATCTTCGCGGGCCGCGGCAACCTCCCGACGGAACTGGGCTTCGCGGGCCAATGTCTCCTGAGCCTCAGCTTCCCGTGCCGCTTCCTGGGCACTTGCCGCTTCGCTTCGAGCAGTCTGAAGCTGGTTCTGGAGACCATTCGCGCGAGTGGTCAGCGATCGAATCACGCTATCCAGGGAATTGACCACCTGAGTGTCCACTTCCTGTTGACGCCTTGCAAGTGTCAACTCTTGAACGGCGCTGTTGATTTGGCGTTGGAGCGACTCGAGTTCCCCCTCGATCTTTCGAGCTTCCTCAGCTTTCATGATGGCTTCGCGCTCTGCGCGTTGTCTAGCGATCATCCGTTGGTCAGCTTCCTGCCGCGCCCTATCCGCCAATTGGTGTTGCACATCGACTCGCTGACGATTGTACGACTGGACCTTCCGATTGATAATCTGCGCGACGCGATGGGCATCGCGGTAATAATACAGCCGCACCACGCGTGTTTCCACCTTGTCGTGCGGATTGAACCCAATGGGTACTTCCCTGGGCTCTGTGAATTCCTGATAAGGCACATACGGCGCGCGACCGGCTTGGGTGATTCCGGGTGCCACGGTGGGGATGGCGGCCAAAGTGGATTTGATGATCGTGAACGAATGGCCAAGTGCGCTGTCATCCTCAATCGGATGGCCGAAAACGTCCCGAAAGGGCGACTTCTCTCCTGTTGTTTCCTTCTTGATGAGCACGGTGAACTCGCCCTCGGCATCGAAATCAGGAAACGTCAGCGTCACGCTGTTTTCAGCGATGTTGAACGTCGCCTCGTTTGGCGGAAGTGGCGTACCTTCTGCGATACCGGGACCGGTGAGTTGATAATTTTCTTTGGTTCCCGCACCGTCGGCGTCGAGTGGATTCTCGTGATTGAAAAGAATGGTCAATACGATTCGACCGGGCCCAAACATACGGTTCGCCGGTTCGATGGCTCTCACACGAGGCCCGGTGGTGCGCTGTCGGATTCGCACCGGAGCCGAAGCCGGAGTCCTCATATCGCCTTGCACGATTTGGGCTTCAAGCTGGTACTCGCCATCGTCGATATCCTTATCCTTGAGGTCGACCTGCCATGAGCCGTCATCTTTCACGTTCGTATCGTCAACCTGAGTTCGTACTTCTCGGCGGCTCTTGTACAGGACGATATGGCTGTCGGTTCGCAGGTCTTGGGGCGGAAGTGACGTCCCACCCCTCACTTGAAAATCCCTGGTAGGCACCAGCCAGATGCCGTTTCTCGGGTTGGGTCCGGGTACGTTCCAACTTTCTCCCTCGATTGGCGTGATTGCCGTGATGCTAGGAGCATCGGCCCTCACTCTATCGCTTTGAACCTGGAACGTAATCTTGGGCCTGGCGTAGCGATGATCTTCCCCCCTTCTTGCATGCACCAGTATTGTCCATTCTTCACGCAATCTGAGTCGCGGCAGGCGCAGTGTTGCGGTCCATACCCCGTTCTGATCGATGGTTAATTCTCCCAACTCGGGTTGCTCCGGCGCAAAGGCCAGTAAATTGCCTGATCTCTTTTCGAACAGATCGAACTTGAGATCCCTGCGATCAGGGATGAATTCAGGCGAAAACGCGCCAGAAATAGACAGATACCGACCGTAGACACGCACGTTCTCGAATGCGTTATCCTGATCCTGCCGACGGGCATCCTTCAACTCGTTGTTTAAAACCCCGTAAATCAGTGGTTCCGGTAGGTTTTCGTCCGGCACGCGAACGGTAACCGAACTACCTTGAGGCTTTTCATTTCGATTGAGCTGAAGCTCGTACTGGCGAGATGTATCCGGCAGCGTCACAAGAAACCTGACCCCGCCGGTCTCCTCCGTCGGCTGACCAATTTTTGCTTCGGGCCTCGTCTTTATGGTGAGACCCTCGGTAGCCTCCGCGCTAACACGAACGCTTATCGTTCGTTGGCGCAGCCGAATCGGATCCGTCGACGGAACGGTCCAAACGAAATCTTCGCGTTCCACCGTTTCGCGAATCTCGATGATTCTGGGTTCGTTGGCACCCAATACGCTTGGCGCAACGACGAAAGGTAGAACCGTCAAATGAGATGCCGGGCGGATCGCCGATCCATCGTCCTCACTGACGCTGTGAAATTCGAGGGATTGGGGTGAATTTGGTAGCAGATTCTCCGAAGAAGCTTCGGCCAGCGGCCGCGCACTTCCATCGACGACAGGCAGCAGCCGTGGGGCGGTTGTAGGCGTTGATCGAGGCCGAGCAACGCCGAAGACGAGCACTCCGACCAGACACGTAATGATTCCCACGAGCGTCCAACGAATTTTTGCATGCACGGTCGCAGTTCCTTCTGCGGAAGTGATGGATACGATCACCGCGACTGCCTACTTCGGGTAACGGTCCGGAAGAGGGATGGTCGCTTCGATAACTTCGGCATAATCCGTACAGATCTTAAGACTGGAACACCGCGAATGGGTTGTTGGGCAAGCATCCGTCGTTTACATACAACGAGATTGCCGATTGGGTAAGATGGGGAAGGACAGCCTCGGCGACCCCATGTATATGGGTCTCGGGGTACGCAAATCTTTTGTGGTGTGTTTGCGGTAAACAGTTGGACGTGTGTCGAGCACCGAAGGACCAAATCTTCCGATGTCGCCCGGCGTCGCGTCCGCGTCTTGGAGCGCCCTTCGCATCGCGACCTCGGCGGAGGGCGCCTCGCCGCCGCCCAGCATCCGCGCGCCCGCTTGGACGTCTTCGCCCGTCAACGCGAACATGGCCCCCCCTTCGCCCCACACGGTTCCGTTGCGGTCCGCCGCGAAGGGCCGGCACCCCTCGGCGCCTCCTCCGTTCGGGGAGACCCAACCCGCCGCGCGAGCCCCACGGCACGCCGGTTCGCTGAACGCCT
>PWNM01000164.1 GCA_003557825.1 Candidatus Hydrogenedentota bacterium
ACATATGCTGACATCCCATGCCAATAATGACCAGCGTGAGCAGTAGAATGGCAGCGAGTGACAGGTAACGGGGCATGCGGTTCATTGGTGGCTCCTCCAATGGTATAGGATTACATCCGCCTCAATGACACTGTGTCTAATAGGAAGTATTGCATAAACACAAAATGGTATCAATTATGGACGGACCGGGGAATGCAGACAAAGCCCGAACAATCGCCTGCCTCCGTTTTAGAACCATCTGTATTTCCCTGTAACAACCGCCCAGCGTATAACGTGGTCACTGGTATTAACCTGGCGAGGCGAAAGACGGTGCGGCAGCCCGGCTCCGCTCGGCACGCGCACGATGCGGTACCGTCCGTCGGTGCTGTGCTCAGAAATCACTGAACTGGGTGAGTGCCACACGAAAGCCGCTGATGAAGTTTGAGAAAGAGGGGTCTAGGCTATTGCGGTATGCCGACCGGCAGTGGCCGCCGGGAAAGTTCCAGCAGCCTCCCCGCTGCACGCGGCGAGAGCCTCGAGGCGAGTCCACCCACGCGCTACCATCGGTAGGCGCCCCTTCATAGTTGTCATGCCAATCGTCTTCGCACCATTCCCATACGTTTCCGGCCATGTCGAACAATCCCCATGCATTGGGCAGCTTTTGTCCTACCACATGGGCATACTCGTTACCCTCATCCCGAGTGTTGCCCTCCCACCAAGCGTAGTCGTTTATCTGTGTGTAATCTGGGTCATCGCCCCAGTAGAACCGCGTCGTTGTCCCTGCCCGGGCCGCGTACTCCCACTCTGCTTCGCTGGGTAAGCGTACATCCCCGGGTTCTTGGTCCGTCTGCACCATATGTTGGTTCAATGCATCGATGAACTCACGAGCATTGTGCCAGGTTACCCAGACTGCCGGGCTGTCCGGATGATCGAGTACATAGTAACTTCCCTCCCATGGCCGCGTCCCCATCACCGCTTCCCATTGCGCTTTGGTAACCGCATATTTCCCCATCCAAAAGGCGTTGATGGTCCGCTCATGTTGGGGACCTTCGTTCTGCGAACACCAAACCTTCCAAGGCCAAACTGTGTCTATTGGTTGCTGCTCTTGGGGGCCTTCACTGTTAAATTGGTTCCGTTCCTCCTCAGGGCTGCCCATCATAAACGTCCCTTCGGGGATGCGGACCAGGTGCAATGGCACGTCGTTGGGCAGGTAGATGGTGTGGGTATCACCCTCTGGCACGCCGACTTGATCTGTTTGATTTGGTTCGGATTGGATGAGTTCTGAACACCCCAAGACGGTGATGACCAGCGTGAGCAGTAGAATGGCGGCGAGTGACAGGTTACGGGGCATGCGGTTCATTGGTGGCTCCTCCAAATGGTATAGGATTACATCCGCCTCAATGACATTATATCTAGTAGGCAGTATTGCAGACATGATGGTTTTTTTCAAATGCCTATATGTGTCTGTTTTGTTGGTATCTGTTCGACTGGAGCCCAGAGGCTGGTCTCGATGGATCTCGTCTGGTATACTACAGTTGCTTCTCGCGGCGGGGAATCGCCTAGCCGCGAGAGTTGATTGTTTCTAACCTATTGCAAAGGAGCGCATTATGTTTAAGGGGTCCATAGTAGCCATAGTCACGCCGTTTAAGAGCGATCGGTCCATCGATTTCGAGGCCTTTGCCCGGCTGGTGGACTTTCATCTGGCCCAGGGGACCCATGGAATTCTGCCCTGCGGATGCACCGGCGAAGCGGCGACCTTGTCTCACGATGAGCAAAAGGCATGCATCAAGTTCGTCATCGAGCGGGTGGCCGGGCGGATTCCGGTGGTCGCGGGTACCGGCTCGAACAATACGCAGGAGGCGATTGAACTGACCCAGTATGCCGCCGAAGTGGGAGCGGACGCGGCTCTGTTGATTACGCCGTATTACAACAAGCCAACTGCGGAAGGCCAGATCGCCCACTATACGGCGGTGGCGAATGCGGTGGAGATACCCATCATGTTGTACAACGTGCCGGGCCGTACGGGTACGCAGATGATGCCCGAGACCATCGCGGAAATGGCGAAGGTAGAGAACATCACGGCGATCAAAGAGGCCTGCGGCAGCGTGGATCAGGTGTCGCAGATCCTGAGCCTCTGCGATATTACGGTGATGTCGGGCGACGACAGCCTGACCATGCCCATGATGGCCGTAGGCGCGACGGGGGTCGTGTCGGTGGCGGCGAATGTGGCTCCGGCCAAGGTAGCGGCCCTCACCGAGGCGATGGCCAAAGGCGATCTCGAGGGGGCGCGCGCCCTGCACTTCGAGTTGATGCCCTTGTTCAAAGGGCTCTTCCTCGAATCGAATCCCATGCCGTTGAAGGCGGCCATGGCCGCCATGGGATTGATCGAGAACGTGTTGCGCCTGCCGCTCACATCCATGCAGCCGTCGATCTACAAGGAACTCGAGCCGATTTTGAAAGCCCAGGGGCTCATCTAACCCAAGGTATAACGAAGGAACCGCGCCGGGGTTCGGGTAGGACATGCCCGGCTCCGGCGTTGCTGTTGCAGGAGGCACACGATGCGTATTTGTATGGCGGGAGCGTGCGGCCGTATGGGCCGGCGGATTTTGGAATTGGCGGCGGGGGCGGACGGCATCGAGATTGGCGGGGCCTTCGACCTGCCCGAACTGGCCGGGACGGAGCTCCACGTGGGCCACGAATCGGGCAACCCCCAGACCGTCGTTGTGGCAGGGGACGCGGCGACGGCCCTGGCCGAGGCCGATGTGCTCATCGACTTCACCCTGGCCGATTCGTGCGTGCCCAATGTGCGGGCCGCCGTCGAAGCGGGCAAGGCCGTGGTCATCGGTACGACGGGGTTGAACGACGAGCAGAAGGCGGAGGTGTCGACATTGGCCCACAAGGCGGCCATTGTCTATGCGCCCAATATGAGCGTGGGGGTGAACCTGCTGTTCAAACTCACCAGCCAGATTGCGTCCGTCCTCGGGCTCGATTACAACATCGAGGTCGTCGAGATCCACCACAATCAGAAGAAAGACAGCCCGAGCGGTACGGCGGCACGCCTGGGCGAGCGCGCCGCGGAGGCGCTGGGACTCGACTATGCGAAAGACACGGTCCACGGCCGGGAAGGCCAGGTGGGCG
>PWNM01000456.1 GCA_003557825.1 Candidatus Hydrogenedentota bacterium
ACCTCACGGGCGGGCTGGACCGCATAAATGCCGCCTGTGCCATAGTCTACCGGCCGGGTACGGTCGTCGCCTTCCCACTGATTGCGAATCTGGGCCTCATAGCCGCGCCAGAATACCTCTTTGGGGCCACGGAAAAAGACGCCGCTGTTGAGATGTTCGCCGTCCGAATAGACCTCCAGTTGAATTAGCAGGTTCTGATACACCGCATCCGTCTCGATCTGACCGGGACCGTCCAAAACACGCAACAGACCATCTTCGACGAAAAAGTCGGACTCACGGTTAGGGATGATATTCCATCCGGTGAGATCCTCGCCGTTAAAGATGGGAGACAAGTTGCGTGGACGCAGGCGCATGTGCTCGACTTCCACTTTTCCGCCGCGATGCTGGAAAACACCGATATGACCACGGACGTTTTCCGCATCAAATTCCTCCAACGGTTCGCCATCGACTTCCACGGTGACCACATCCCCTTGGGCGACGATGCGGACATCCTTCCACGAAGGGGTGGCATCGTCGGGCTCAAACAGCCAGAGCACGGCTCCTCCCTCGAGGGGATGCTGTTCTAGATCGGCGCGAACCGCCAGACCCGAGCTCGTACCCGGGGCAACGCGTACGCGCGCCTCAAGTTCAAAATCTTTGAAGCGGTTGGTCGTCGCGGCCCAGCCGCCGACGCCGCCCAGACTGGTCAGACGGCCGTCTTCGACGCCAAACTCGGCATCACCCAAGACATTCCAGCCAAACATGGTCTCGCCGTCAAACAGATTGATCCAATGACCTTCTTCGACCGTTTCGGCTCCTGCTACACCGGCGATCAGTAAAAGACAACCAATCACCGAGGCAATGCTTCTCAACGTTTTGGTACTCATGGGGTATCTCCTTCGGTTGTTCATTTGTTTCGAAATCATGATAACCATTCCGATACATTGGATCCACTCCCTTACTGCATTGGGCTATGCCGGGGTGTCTCATCAAAGACGGAACGAGGACCTTCCTCAGTGAAACCGGCGGGGTCGGGGAGCTGTTCGGGGTAGATTTCAACTCCAAACTCCTCGTAAAGCTGCTCCTTCTTTTTCTCATATAAGACAGATTCCTCAAGCAATGGACGGGCCTCGTCGAGGGTCATCGGGCGAGCCGGCGAGGATTCGATGACCTCACAGACCAAAAACGCTTGGGGAATGGGACGGGAACTAACCCTATTCTGGTCATCTATTAGCGCAACTTCCCAGTCTCGAATGGCGATGGGCCCCAGGATATCGCCGGCTTCCGCCCCCGAGGCTTGTTGCCAAAAGGTGCGGAACCGGTCTTGGGTGCGGGGATCGTTTTGCAGCTCCGAGCTCAATGGGAAACCGGTACCGGCCGCGGCGTATTCAGCAGCGAGGGCCGACACGTCCTCGCCCTCCCGGAGCCGTTCATAGGCGCCCGTAGCCAAGGTGCTCGCACCTTCGACTTCTCCGGGAAACACAATCCCGTCGAATACGATGGTCTCGAGATTGACCAGATCATCCCGCCGTTCCTCATAGGCTTCTTCAAGTTCCTCCTCGGAAACGGTAAGCTCGCCGGCTTCCACGGCCTGCCTCAAACGGAACATAATGGCGGCATCGCCTAGCATATCGCGTTGCATCCGATCGATGCGGAACTCGCGTTCGGTTTCGAAGAAAGCAACATCAGCCGGACTCAATTCCATCTGATCGCCGTACATGATGTACCGACGATATTCGGGAAACAACGCATCGAACCGTTGGGCGGCCAACTCGCGGGGAACATGCACTTCCTCACTTCCCTCATGGATATCCACCAGCTTGTCCTTCATTTTGCGATCGACGTGTTCTTCCAACACATCAAGCAGGTCATCCCGCGTACGAATGATGGGCCGTTCCTCGGGCATCATCTCGCGCAGTACATTCTGCAAATCCTCGCGGCGTATGACCTCGTCGCCAACGCGGGCGACGACTATCCGGTCAGCATCCGCCATCCAGCCACAGCCGGTCAGAATCCCGCCAATAAACACTAAAGTAATTGCCAAAATGGCTGTCCATTGATATGTACTCATTGTGCAATCCCATTTTATTGTTTCTGGTTAACCTTACGTAGTGTAACACGTGCATGACCAATCAGGCATCCTTTGTTGGAAGGAGAGGCAGGAAATGTGAAATACTGGCCCTTGTTGAGTATGCGCATAGCGGATCCGCTCAAACCCACCGCTTGGGACAGCCTTTCGCCTTTGTTGTGTCGGGATCGAATTTGCCGGCCCGCATCGAAAAGGGCATATGCGGCATCATGACAACAGCAAGCGGAAAGAGCCTATCGTGCAAGTTCTGACCAAACAAGACCACCCAGCGGCGCTGAAGGAGCTGGACATTCATTCCTTGGGTATCACCTCCTTCGAAACGATCTATCGAAACCCAACCTTTGAGCGGCTATATAAACACGAGCTGGACGATTCGCTTGAGGGGTACGAACGATGCGTCGAGACCGAATTCGGGGCGGTCGCGGTAGATACGGGACGATTCACCGGGCGTTCGCCCAAAGACAAGTATTTCGTGGTTGAGGAAACCTCGGAAGATAACATTTGGTGGACAGGCCCTGATAATCCCGGTTCGAACAACAAGCCCCTTAGCCCTGAAGCCTGGGAGCACCTCAAGGAGTTATCCGTAAAACAGCTGGATGGGAAAAAACTATATGTAGTGGATGGGTTCTGCGGGACAAACCCTGATTCCCGCCTGAATGTTCGTATCATCACGGAAGTCGCCTGGGCGGCCCATTTCTGCCGGATCATGTTCATCCGACCCACACGTGAAGAAATAAATACATTCAAACCCGATTGGACCATACTCCACGCCTGCAAGACCACCTGTACGGATTACGAACCATACGGCCTGCGGTCGGAGGTATTTGTAGCGAACAACATCAAGGAACGGATGGCCTGCATCGGTGGAACCTGGTATGGCGGTGAGATAAAAAAAGACATCTTCACGATAATGAACTACTTCCTGCCGCTCAAGGGCATCGGTTCGTTCCATTGCTCCGCAAACATGGGGGAAGCAGGCGATGTCGCGCTGTTCTTTGGTCTGTCGGGTACAGGAAAGACGACCCTTTCGGCCGACCCGAAACGTCTGCTCATCGGCGACGACGAGCACGGTTGGGACGATGAAGGGATTTTCAATTTCGAGGGCGGCTGCTATGCCAAATGCATCAATTTGTCGGAGGACAAAGAACCGGACATCTACCATGCCATCCGGCGAGACGCGCTGCTCGAGAATGTCGCCGTCGATGAACACGGCCACGTCGATTTTTCCGATGCGTCGAAAACCGAAAACACCCGCGTATCCTATCCGATAGACCATATCGATAACATCGTCAAGCCGGTATCAAAAGGCGGGCATGCGAACAAGGTTATTTTCCTGGCGTGCGACGCCTTCGGCGTGTTGCCTCCTGTGGCACGGCTGACGATTGACCAGGCCATGTATCAATACCTAAGCGGATATACGGCGAAAGTTGCTGGGACCGAGCTGGGCGTCACCGAGCCTTTGGCCACCTTCTCGGCCTGCTATGGGGCGGCATTCCTTGCCCTCCATCCCACTGTGTATGCCGATGTATTGGGTAAGAAGATGCGAGAACACGGAACGACGGCCTATCTGGTCAATACCGGCTGGACCGGCGGACCTTACGGCGTTGGGCATCGCATGGAGCTCACCACAACGCGTCAGATTATTGATGCCATTTTGGACGACTCGATCGAGAAAAGCGAATTCGATGTTATGCCGTTGTTCAATCTCAGCATTCCCAAAACGATCGGTAGCATTGACCAAAATATACTCAACCCACGCAACACTTGGGACGACAAGTCTGAATACGACAAACAGGCTCGAAAATTGGCCGACATGTTCGTGAAAAACTTTGAATGGTTCACGAACACAGTCGAGGGCAACACACTAGAAGCAGTAGGGCCGAAAGTTTAGCGCGATGCGTGATTTCGACCCATTTTACACAGCGACAGGAGGTTGGACGCTTTTCCTGTTGCTGTCAACTTGATATTCGGCGCGGATTTCGCTACGCTTGCGTCTATGCGGGAGTTGTGTAACAGCATTCACGCGCCGATGGTACTATGGGGAGACAACAAACCGGAGTGCGGAGCACTGCATCCAATGGGTTTCAAACATATTGGTCGTATTTCGCGATGCCTCCCCATCGCCGACGATAGTTGGGATAACGTTCTTGCGCCATTGGTGCAAGCGTTTGTTGCGATAGAACGGTTCAAGACTGGTAAAAGCCCCGGGCTCCGTGATGCCGGGAGCAGCTGAGTCTATACGGACGGATAAGAGGAGAGGTGTTCATGAGGAAGCATTGCCAACTGGTTACCCGACAGCGGCCAGCCTGCGCTCAGACCAATTTCCAGATTAAGCTGGATTTTATCTATCAGTCAATCGCAAATGGCATCGAATACTGGTTATTGTGGTCTGGGAACATTCTGCCCCGATAACCCCGGCTTGGAGATGATAGCGCTATGACACAGACGAAACACTGCCGAACCATAACCAAAACTCCCGTGGTCGCCCAGACCAATCTGCAGATCAAACTGGATTTCCTGATTGATTTGCAGGATCTCGGATTGTCCGTCGCACGAGGCAAACCATGGGGCATCTTCTTCCCGCCCGGGTTTGATCCAGGCGACGCTCCGGCAAACGGGGGTGATGTTGGGAACGGCTTCGTTTAGCCTTTCCTCAGCTGACAACACGACAACCCATACGACCAAATGAAGCCATTGCTCGTGCATATCGCGCGACGAGCAATGGCTTTTTGTTTTTTCGGTGAAATGGAGTATTCTGATCCCACGGAATAGGCCGGACGATCGCGGGGGTTCTTGCGCATGGTATCCCCGGTTTGCGTTCCGTCTGGCGGCTACGCAACGTGTGCGTATATCCAGCGCTCGTATTCCATATAGGCAACCATTAGGAGAGACTCATGTCGAAAAGCACAGGATTAGCAGGCATAGTATTGGGAGTAATACTGTTGGCTGGAGTGGCTTCTGCCGGAGGATACCGAGTGACCGCCGGCTCGGGCGATGATGAAGTGCCCGTGGTGGTCGTCTGGGGAACGCCCCACGAAATGGGTCGCGCCTTTGGCGAGTTGATGCGCGATGAAATCCAGGCCTTTGTACCGCAAGCCCTTGCCGGATTCCAACAGTCCGAGCCCGAGCAGTATAACGACGCGGAATTGGATGCCGCTTGGGAGGCCATTGCCCCTCACACCCACGCCCGCATCGAAGAAGAATGGCGCGGGTTGGCCGAAGGATCCGGCGTGGACTTCGAGACCATACGCCGCATTCATATGATCCCCGTCGTATCGCCCTATGCATGCAGCGGCGCAGCCCTGTGGGGATCGGCCACGCGCGATGACGCCCTGTTTCAGTTTCGCAACCTGGACTATACGATGCATGCAGGCCTGCAAGATTATCCGGCCGTCGTGATCTACTTACCGGATGAAGGCCATGCCCACGTGAACGTCACCTTTGCGGGCGTCACCGGCGTCAACACGGGCATGAACGCCCAAGGCATTGCGTTGACCGAAATGGGCGATTCTCCCCCGCACGAATACCCCTACGATTTGGACGGCGCCCATTTTACGTTTCTGTTCCGCGACCTTCTGTACGATGCGGGCGACCTGGAAGAGGCGCTGGAACTATTCCAAAATGCGCAGCACATCAAACGCTACCACTACATCATCGGCGATGGAAAGACCCAACGAGGCGTGAAAATTCGGGCCCATGCGCCCGATCTCGAGATTTGGACCGATAACGATCCCGAAGACAGCGCCGCGCCCAATGTGGTCGAGGATGTTGTGTATCACTGCGAGGGACGGGATCCCATCGGATTCGCCCATATCCAGCGCTACCATGGGCGATACGATGCCGACGCGGTCATCCAGCTCTCCAAGAGCGTGGGGATTCCCGGCGGCAACCTGCTCAACGCCGTATACGACGCCACCAACCTCGACCTATGGGTAGCCTATGCCCACGGTATGGAATCCGCCTATCGCCGGCCCTATGTCCACATTCCTATGCAAGAGCACCTCGACCCCGGCATCATTCCAGAAGGCGCGACTGTTGTAGACTGATCACGCCTACACCAAAAAAAGCAGGCGGAGGCATCCTTGTGATACCTTCGCCTGCTTTCTTTGTTTTTGCTCTAGTGGATCGGTATTAGCTGACGGCGCTCGTAAGGTAATCCAGCGCACCTTGGGGATCGGGCGAGTAGGAGTCCGCGCCGATTTTGTCCGCAAATTCCTGGGTCAGCGGCGCGCCGCCCACGACGACCTTGGTGTCCGGCGAGGTCTCTTTGATCTGGGCGACCGTCTTTTCCATGTTGACCATGGTGGTGGTCAGCAAAGCGCTCAGGCCTACGCATGCGTCGGGGTTCGCCTTGACGGCTTCGACGAACTTTTCGGGGGCTACGTCGACGCCGAGATCGACGACCTTGAAACCGCCGCCTTCCATGACCATGGCGACCAAGTTCTTGCCGATGTCATGAAGGTCGCCCTGAACGGTACCGATCACGAAGGTGCCCTTATGCTTGGCCTGGCCGGATTCGAAGAAGGGCCGAAGATGGGCCATGGCCGCTTGCATCGACTTGGCAGCCATCAGTACATCCGGTACAAACACCTGGTTTGCACTGAATTTCTTGCCGATGGCCCCCATACCTTTGATAAGGGCCTCGTTCAGGATGTCTTCGGGAGCCACTCCCTCATCGACGGCCTTCTTGACCAGTTCGTCGGCCCCTTCTTGCCCCTTCATGTCGGGAGGATAGGGTGAATTGGCGTTGACTTTGCCCCGTTCGATACACGTTGCGATTTGCTCAAGCAGTTCAGACATGGTTATACCCCTTCCATTGGTTCCAGTTAGGCGGCGACCCTCTCTCGAGTCCCTACCCCAAAATAGCACAAAAGTTAAATCACGGAACGTTCGTCACAAACGCCTCCGTATGCACGCTCCTTAATAATGCCCGATTTCCATTCCAAAATCAACAAAATAACGGTAGCTCTCGTAATCCACCTGAACGGGGATGGAATGATCCGAGTGCAACACGTAGCCGAACCCCTCTTTGACCGTTGGAATTTTGGCGCATAATTCCTGCCGAATTGTGTCCCGGTCATTGCTGTACAATGTCCGCACATCGATACCGCCCATAAAGGAGAGGCGGTCTCCGTAATCCTTATATAGCTGAATCAGGTCCATGCCTGCTTTCACCTCGATCACCTGCAAACAATCGATTCCGGATTCAATAAATCCCGGCACCAACGGCTCGACATACCCGCACGAGTGGAGAATGACCGGCAATCCCTTGCTCTTGGCATAGTTCATGGTAAGCAGATGCCCGGGTTGGATAATCTCGCGGTACATGTCGGGGGACATAAACGGGCGGTTCTTGAATCCCATGTCTTCGTAGAACCAAATACCATCAGGCAACCCCTCATCGGCGAAGAGGATTTCCATCAAGTCCACCGTGAGCTGCGCATAGGTCATCACCATTTCCTTCACCCAATCGGGGTCCAGGGCCATGCCCATGAGCATGTATTCGTGACCGCACACCGGATGCATCAATTCGAAAACATTGACGCCGCCCCAGCAGAAAAACCGTTGCTTTGCCTGGGCATCATTGCGCACGGCACGGTATCCGTCGAAATTGATGCGTCGGCGGTCGGGGGTCAGATGGGGCTTGATATGCATTTCCCAACCTGCCCGGTCCTTGACCAGGAAATCCACATGCTCGGGCGTGGCGTCGTGCTGCTTGTGCCGTCGCAACAAGGCCCCGTTACCATCGCGTATGAGCACGGTTTCGTCCGTTTCTTCGACCACCTCAGGTTCGAAGTCCAAATCGGCGACCATGTTGAAGGCCCAGCAATTCTGTAGGTCATATCCGAAATGGTCTTCGAAGGACACGCCTTCGCGCAGATGGCCGTCAGCCACCCACTTCCTGTGGGTATCCGGCCAGAAATGCTCGAAAAGGCCGATACGGTCGACCGGTTGCCGTTTCAGGATGTTTGCGATGCGTTCGTTGCTGGTCATGGGAAAGCGCTCCGGTATGGGGGTTAGTATTGAGGTTCGCCGCCCACATGGAAGAGGGCGCGTTTGCGGTCCAGATAATGCTTGTACAGGTCGAGGGGTACATCGGCAGGGACTCGATGATCGACGCCTGGCAGAAAACCGCCCTGCTCGACAGCGGGCCGGATGCGTTCGAGCTCCCGATCGATGGCGGCCTTCGAGTCCAGCAGCACCATCTTATCTACGCCACCCCAGATGCGGATGCGTTTGCCGTAGGTTGCGCGAAGAGCCACGGGATCCGTGCCCGCATGGACTTCGGCGGGGAACAGGGTGTTCATGCCGTTATCGAGAAACACATCGACAATGGGGGTTACGTTACCGTCGCAGTCGGTAGCATAGATACAGCACCCATGGGCGGCGAGTAGATCGGCAATGCGCCGATACCACGGTCCCACAACCTGCGCCATGACATCGGGGCTAATAACCGGCCCCTGGTTGAAGCACATGTCTTCCCATCCCATGCAAAAGTCCACCTGAATTTTGGGCAACGCCCGTTCGAGACCGGCGCAGATCAGGCGTCCGAAGGTATCGACGATATCTTGAAACAACTCCGGGTCTTCATAGGGCAGGATGGCAATATGCTCGAATCCGATTAGGTTGCGGGGAACCCCAACGAGACTGCCTCCAGGTACACCCACGGGCGCCGTTGCATGTTGCAGGGCTTCGACACCGGCGTCGAGGCCGTCGAACCGCCCGGGAGCCTCGGGATCGAGCGCCGGTTTCACCTGTTCCCATGTGGCCCGGTCTTTCACGGGATATTCGATGAAATGCGGGATGGAGCGGTCTCCGTCGCGGTTGATCTGGGCCACGCAGCCGAGATTATCGCGGTACACAATGTAGTCGTCGGTCTCCTAGAGAACCTTGTGCTCACACACGGCATTGGGGCCGACATGCAAAGGTACCATGGTCCAGTTTTCGATACCGAAATACCGATAGGCCGTGGCCTCGTCCACCACCCAGTCCGGCATGCCCTGGCTCCGCCAAACTTCGAGCGTTCGATCCCAATAGCCGAATTCGAAATTGGGAATGGCCTCGACGTCCCGAAAAAACATAGCCCGTCGGAAGCGTTCACGCAAGGTTGCCGCGTCCGCATGCGCTTGAGATGCTATGGCCTGTTGGGCAAGCCGTTCCTGAAGCGCATCTGCGCCGAATTCCTCTACATCCATCGTATGATTCCCCCTCGTTGCGCAATACCGGATTGCCTTCGCCTAACCGCATGCTGCCGATCGGCAAACACGGGACGCTATACTAGGCGGTAAACGCTTGTTTTTCAATTTCACACGGGCAGCCGGGCGGTACCATTGCCCATGGCCTAACCAAATGGTATGCTGCACCCTTGCGAAGGACAACCATGGAGAGGAGATGTACCACCATGCACTCGATTGAACGACTGACAGCCCTGCTCATGCTCGCGGCTTTGGCCGCACCGGCCTCGGACCCCATCATCACCAGCGATAGGGCGGACGGCTTTCGCGGGATTTGGTTTACCCTCGGCCAATTCTCCGAGTACGGCGACAAGTACTCGGGCGGACTCGGCACCTACACCGCCAAACACATCCCCTTGGCGGTCTATGCGCCGGAAGCGAACAAGACGTTTTTTACTTACGGCGGAACCACCGGCCCCCGGGACACGTATCTACTGATCATGGCAGGCGCATACGATCACGACACCCATATCGTCACCCGGCCCACCATTGTGCACGACAAAGAGGGGGTCAATGATCCCCACGACAACGCGAGCATTGCCCTCGACGGCGACGGGCACGTGTGGATTTTTATCAGCGGCCGAGGCCGGGCGCGGATGGGCTATAAGTACCGCAGCCTTGAACCGTATAATATCGACGCCTTCGAGCAAATCGTAGAACAAGAGATGACCTATCCTCAGCCCTGGTACATCGAAGGGAAAGGATTCCTCCATTGTTTCACCAAGTATACCGCCGGACGTGAGCTGTATTGGGAATCGAGTCCGGACGGCGTCACCTGGACGGAAGACCAGAAACTCGCCGGCATGGGCGGCCATTATCAGACCAGCCGCGAGCGCGACGGCCGGGTGATCACCGCCTTTAACTACCATCCCGGCGGCAACGTGGACCTCCGGACCAACTTGTACTATGTCGAGACCGATGAACTCGGCGAAACCTGGCGCACGGCTGACGGAACGGTTCTGGAAACGCCCCTCGAATCGACGCAGAACCCGGCGTTGATCCGCGACTACGAGGCGGAAGGCCGCCTGGTCTATGTCAAGGACATCAATTTCGACGCCGACGGTCATCCGGTCATCCTGATCGTGACCAGCGCCCATCATCAGCCGGGCCCCATCGGCGATCCCCGGTGGTGGACCCTCGTTCGCTGGAACGGTTCGGAGTGGGAGTTTCAGGAGGTGACCCAAACCACCCACAACTACGATATGGGCTCCCTCTATTTTGAAGGCGACGGTACTTGGCGGATGATCATCCCCTCGGAGCCCGGCCCCCAACCTCATGGCACAGGCGGGGAAATGGCGCTGTGGATTAGCCACGACGACGGCGCCACATGGACCAAGGAACGGATGATCACCTCAGACAGTCCCCACAACCACATGTACGCCCGACGGCCCATCAACGCCCATCCCGATTTCTACGCGTTCTGGGCCGATGGCAATCCCGACACGCTGTCCGAATCCCATTTGTACTTCACCGACAAGGAAGGCGAGACGGTCTGGCATCTGCCCTACGACATGCCCGAACCTGTGATGGAGCCGCAGCCATGGCAGCCGTTGCGAGCGCCGCAGTTTCTTTCGAACGTGACTCCCCACCCCGCCGGTCATCCCATTGTCTGGCGCGCGGGAGAATTGACCTATACGGATCGGGAAGTACGCCTGACCGAACTCCCCCGGTTTTTCGATGGAGCCTATGGCATTCAGACCAGCCAGAACCATGGACGCTCCGCCCGGGACGACGAATACCTCTCCTTCGATGTGGCCGAAGAATCCCATGTCTTTGTGGCCTACAGCACCCGGCAACGGCGCAGCTCCATACCCAATTGGTTGGCGGATACCTTCATGGATACCGGCGTCGAAATCCGCGTCGAAGGGAGCGTCGCGCCCTTCCGGCGGCTCTATCGGCGGACTTTTCCCAAAGGGCGCGTGACGCTGGGCGGCAATCTGGCCGAAGGCGTCCGCGAAGGCGATGATGGCGGGGCAACCTATTTCGTGCTCGTCGTTCCGGCCCGGCCGTGGTTGTTCACCCGACAACCCGAGGATGCTATGGTACAAGCTGGTGAGACCCATACCCTGGTGGTGGAGGCAGCGGATACCACGGCGGATCTGACCTACCAATGGCATCACAACGGACGCCCGGTGGCCAATGGGACATCGCCGGAACTGGTATTGGATTCGGTAGCACCGGAACACGAAGGACTCTACGACTGCGTCGTCACGGACAAAGACGCCGGTCTTCAGTACCATTCGTCCCAGGCCTATGTAAGCGTGATGAATCCGTGAATGCAGGTCGCGACTCCAGAGTAGAGGCACGGGGTCTGGTATACTGGCGTCCATGATACAACACCCAGAGACGACGAGTCCGGTCATCGATAGGGCCACATTCGAGGAGTTCGCCGAGGCCTATGGCGCACGGTGGGATGTGGGCGTATACGCGGTGGATAACGAAGGCCGCATCGTCTACGGCGAGCTGCGATGTCCCAGCCCCGAAGACGAAGGTTGCCGCCAAGCCCGGCGCTGGGCGGTGTCCGAGGGGCTCCGTTGGGGCGAGCCGACCATCGATTTTTGTCCCCAACGTCGGCTGATATGGGCGTTGCCGCTCATGCACAACAACGCCGTGCTGGGCGGGTTGGTGGCCGAAGCGCCCGAAGATCGGGTGTTTCCCAGCCAGCAGGGCGAGTCGAGCCTCGATGTACGACGAGCTTGCGTAGACTTGCGCGAAATGGCGGAAGAACGCAACCTGACCAATGCGGCCCTGCTCGAAATGCGTCGGGAACAGTATCACCGCGAGCAGCTCCGAGCCGAGGCGATTCAAGAGTTTAAACGGCGCAATGCCTATGTGCTCCGTGAAATGTACCTGCGCGAGGAACCGGCCCTTATGGCGGCCATCCGCAAAGGCGATCGGCAAGAGGCCCGGGGATTGCTCAACCGCATC
>PWNM01000234.1 GCA_003557825.1 Candidatus Hydrogenedentota bacterium
ACGGCGAGGGTCACGATGGCGGCGGCGGTGACGATCCAGTTGTGGAGCAGCAGCCGCCCGGCTGCGGTCGCTCCCGATGACAAGGTAGACAGAAGGCCGCCGGATGTCGCCGTGGTCCCGTTGACGACCCCCGATAAGGCGAGACGCCCGATGGATTGCGCCAACGCCGCCGGTGCGGTCGACAACGGCGCAGCATGCAGCATGCCGTCGAGTTTCGGCGCGTCCACGCCTACGCCGTTGCGATGGAGTTCCGTGCGAAGCTGGTCGAGCCCTTTGGCAATCCGTTTCGCCACCGCCGGTTGGCTAATCCCCAAGTCTTTGGCTATAGACGCTTTGGTGCGCCGTTCGAGAAAGTGCAACACGATGGGATCGCGCAGGGAGTCCGGCAGCGCGGCGATGGCCTCGTCTACATAAGCCTGGATGTCGTCCCATTCGGGCGTGACTGCATGGGCCGTTTCGTCCGCATACCGCTGTTCCCGATTTCGCCGCCGTTGGTCGCCGCGGATGCGGTCGATGGCCCGGCTCGTGGCCAAGGCATGGAGCCATCCGCCCAAGGTCCGCACGGGCGGCCGCCTCCGCGCGAGTTCGAGAAAACAGGTCTGGGCCACGTCCTGCGCATCGTGGACATTGCCCAACACCCGGAGGCACGTGGCATAGACCATGTCCATGTGCCGCTGAGCCAGCTCGTTGAAGGCCTCGGCATCCCGATTCCGTCTCACCTGATCCAACAGGAATTCATCCGTACTCATGACGTGGTTCTCCTTTATGGCCGTTTTGCGGCGCATTCCGTGGAGCGCCGCTCGTAGATTATCTACTTCTAAGACGTCACCACAAGGGAAAACAAAACCAGGAGTAGATCAAGCGTATAGGCATCGCATCCGATGCCATGACGATGTCCTTTGGTGAGCCTCTATTCGCTTCCTTGCATCATGCGGAGTTGTTGGCTGAAAAGCAGGTCCATCTGGCGGACCAGCATCTGGATCATCATGTGCGCGCGCAGATCGAGTTTGTCGGCCAACCGATCGGTGGCCCGGTCATTAGCGGCCAGGATGGCGTCCGTTCCTTGTTTTGCATCGAACAGCATCATCATCCACGGGTCCAGCCCAATGCGTTCGTATTCCTCGATAAACACCCGGCGGGCGGTGGCCCGGCCTTCGGTCGAAAGCTCGGACGCCATGTCGTCGAACATATGGTCGAGCATCTGGTCCAATCGCCGCTGCAAGGCCGTTGCTTCGTGTTCTTCCCAGAGGGCCAATTCGTCGGGGTCGAGCACCGTTCGCAATTCCTCGCGCAACTCCTCCCGGAAGGATCGGATCCGTCGTCGCAACGTATCCCGGTCGATGGTCTCGCCATAGGCTTGCTGGGCGGCGGCGGTCCGCTCGACATACCGCGATACTAAAATGTCCTCGGCAGCTCGACGCTTCTCGCCGCGAAGGCCCGCTTTCTCGAAGAACGAGTCATAACGGCCGCTGACGCGGTTTTCCGCGGTCAGCCGGATCATCTGCGGACTGGCCAGGGCGTCCGTTGCCGATTGGTACAGTTCGCGTTCCGAAACGCCCGTGTCCGACAGATCGGGGGGATGCAGGGTACGAAGGTCCGGTTCGGCGAGGAAACCCTCGATGGTGGACGCGACGGATCGGTCTTCAAGGCGTTCCTGGACCCAAGCCAAGGCGTCCTCGCTCTGGCGCAACCGGTCCCTTTTGGTCTCCAATTGCCATTCCAGGTCCTGCAGATCGGCCACCAGTTGGTCCTGTCCAAGCTGGTAGTTTCGTTCCAGGGTCGCCATTTCGGCTTCAAGTCGCCCTACCTGCCGGTATTGCATCACGCCCCAAGCCAAGGCCGCCGCAGCCACCGCCCCGGCTAGGATCGCCATTGCCCATCCTGTGTTCATCGTGTCGCCCTCCGGCTAGTTTGCATCGCTCACCTCCCCCGCAAAAAGCGTTGCTTCGTGAATCCACGCATTTAGCTTCTCGTATTCCTCTTGACTGATGTTCGGAAGCTCAGCTTTCAACTGATGAATTGCAGGGCGGATAAAAAGCAAATCATGGGGAACATCGTCCTTCAATAGATGATGATAGGTAGCCTCAAAAGCGGGAAGATTCAGCGGAGGCTCCAGAACAGGGTGCTCTGCCAAGATGGCGCATAAAGCCTCCCGAGCAGTAGCATGTTCGATTATTAGGGATACTTCCCCAGGCTCCTGCCAAGACGGATGGACGCCTCGGTAGACCATTTTCCCATACTCGCTTATCGGCGGCAGGAGCACGTTTAGCTCGATACCGTACCCTGTCTCCCGTCTGGAAACCGTCTCGGCGGTCCACTTAACCAAAGCCTCAAGAAAGGACGTACCGTCCAGCTTCATCGAAATGCGAAGGTCGAGATAGTTCTCAAGGTCCTCGGGATATTCGGTAGGCCAAATGGCCAGATGGCCATGCGGGAATCCCCATTGCATTCGTCCATCTGAGCAAATCCGCTCTAGAAAGTCGCGGACCGGAGATTCCCAAATCTCCTCCCGGGTCCGTTGACGGGGATAATAAGGTAACACCTGATTTTCTGTTGGCGGAGGCATTTCAACCAGCGAACTCACGGCATAACGCACGGCTAACTGATGACTCACATACTTTGCTTGGATAATCCCATCTTCGCCAAGGATGTCCTTGGCCAAAGGAATTGGATGCAGTTCGAGTATTTCCTCGGGAGAGAGGTGCATGCGCGACCTGGATTCCTGTACCACCGGCTGGATGGGAGGCTGAACCGCCCGATCCGTCTCCCGCATTTCGTCTGTCGTCTCTTGGTTCCTTAAGGCAGATTGATTGTGTTCGGCCTTTGCCAGAAGAATCCGTTCTACCAGCGCTTCGTTCGGTTGTTCGCTAATCTGCTCATCCAAGGACTCAGACGGAACCGAATCCTCTTCAACGGGACCGGCCAATGCATGGCCGGAATCGTCAGGGGGCCTACCGGACTGCACCGCCTGGGGCACGACGGCGGCTCCTACGGCGAGGGTCACGATGGCGGCGGCGGTGACGATCCAGTTGTGGAGCAGCAGCCGCCCGGCTGCGGTCGCTCCCGATGACAAGGTAGACAGAAGGCCGCCGGATGTCGCCGTGGTCCCGT
>PWNM01000432.1 GCA_003557825.1 Candidatus Hydrogenedentota bacterium
CGAGCTCACCATCGAAGCCGTCCGTGACGCTATGGAACAAGGCCAGTTTTACTTCCACAAGGCCAACCGCACCTGGGACGTTCGAGAAGGGGAGGAGGCCATGAGCCGATTTCCGGTCATCGAACGGATCGCAGTGGACAACGAAGCGGGAACCATCACAATCGAGGCTTCGGACTACGACATCATCAGGTGGATCTCCGCGCCCGAGTCCCTGGAGCCCGTTGCGGACATTACCGAAAGCAACGCCCCGCATCCCCTGGGCCGGGTGGTCCACGAGGGAGAGACCATCGCCTATCGAGAGACGCCCGGGGTGGCGCATTATGTTCGTGCCGAACTCCACCGCACCGAAAACGGTCGGATCCATCGAACCTTTACCAATCCATTTGGAATCGGGATGGTGAGATAAATAATAAAGGGATATTATCCAGCCCCTCACTCCTTCTGCTCGCGTGAGGGGCTCCCGATTGGTGTCTGCTCTGCACAGACGCCGAAATTCGTGTATACTCAGTAGGAGTGATGGGGGGGTAAGGCAGGAGGAATGGCCATGGGCAACTCGAAGCGGGTGTTGGTATGCAGTGTCCTTAGTGTCTGCCTATTGGGCATGGCAATGCCTCTTTATGGCGAAGAGCCGAGTGCCAAACCTGCCGGGATCGATCCGATTTGCCCGGATATCGAGCCCACCGTTTCCGACGATACCGAAGTCTGGTGGGGCAACCGAAACCGGTCGTATGGGCCCTATCTCCAGTTTGCCCGAGCGGACATTCCGGACATTTTACCGGAAGACGAGGCCAGGCCGGACTTCGAGCCCATCTATTTTGAGCTGGATCGTGCGGAATTGCGTCCGGCGGCTATCGAGACGGCCACCCGGTTATACCAGTTCCTGATGGACAATCCCCACGCCCGGGTGCGACTCGAAGGAAACTGCTGCGACTTGTACACGTGGGATTACAACATAAAACTCGGACAACGGCGGGCCGATGCAGTGAAAAACTTCCTGGTAGCCTCGGGTATCGATGCTTATCGGATCGAGACCGTGAGTTTTGGTAAAGGCAGACTCGTCACGACCGACCCGGATAAACGCCCGTTAAACCGCCGAGTTGACATTATCATCGCATCAAGGGGTCAATAATATCTTTAAATGCTCGCTAAAGTAAGTTTTTTTTGTTCGTAGCAGGCCCGAAAATCCGGCAGGAATTTGAAAATGTTTGTCTGGCGGGCGAATTATGCGGTATAGTTATCATATCAAGAACGGATACGAACGCTTCCAGGGGGAATGCCAACTCGAGGATTTATTGTGATGGCTGCCGCAACCATTCTCATCGTAGACGATAACCCGGTCAATCTCTGCGTGTTGCGTGCCCTATTGAGCAGAGACGACTATGATCTGATCGCAACCGATTGCGGGGAGTCCGCATTGGACATCGTCCGGGCCAATCCCACCTTCGATCTGGTAATCATCGATGTGGCCATGCCGGGTATCAACGGCATCGAGGTGTGCCGTACCCTAAAAAAGGAACCAAAAACGGCACATATTCCGGTGGTCCTGATCTCGGCCTATCGAACGGATGAAGGCAGCATTGCCGAAGGACTCGATGCCGGAGCGGATGGCTATCTTACCCAGCCTGTTGAGGATGTAGCATTGCGCGCATGGGTACGGGCGACGCTGCGGATCAGTCGGCTCCAGCGAGAGCTGGCCAAAAAAAGCAATGCCGAGGACGATACGGCTAGCTGTGCCGAGGTCCTCGATACGTTCGCCAAGCTTTCTCACTCCGTGAACAACCCGTTACAGGCCCTTTATGCGAGCGCCGATCTGCTGGCCCTCGAGCTTCCCCACGAAGCCGGTAGTCAAGACCTGGTGCGCGAGATCCTAAAAAACGCTGAAAAGGTGGCGACCATGGTCACCGAAGCCAGCCAAACGGCCAAACAACTGCGCAAACAAAACGCATCCGTCTAATGTCGCCTCCCAATAGGACGGCGGAAGCATTTCAAGGACGCATCCGCGGGGATGTACGCTGTACTACAGCAACCGCCGGCGGAATATGTCTCTCCGGGCCATGCTTCGGGAGTCGAGGTTGGTCAGTCCCGCTTCATCGGCCCATTCCAGCGCTTCGAGGAACTCCTCAGGAGTAATGGCTCGGGCGATCCGATCGTATTCAAAGGCCCTGTGCTCCACCCGATATTGCGACATGATATTGACATAGGTATCTGTGGACAGGTTATCTGCCACCCACTGGGTAAACTCGCGGGTTCCCGCCACGCGGTTGGGCATGACGAGGTGGCGCACCATGAGCCCCCGTAGGGCGATGCCGCGGTCATCCGTCACCAAATCGCCCACTTGGCGATGCATCTCCTTGATAGCTGCCTGGGCTCGTTCGGGGTAGTCCATTGCGCCCCGCACGGTATACATATCGGCTTCTTCGCCATCCATATATTTCAGGTCGGGCAAATAAATGTCCACAATGCCATCGAGGAGTTGGATCATCTCGAGCCGCTCGTAGCCGCCCGTGTTGTAGCATAGTGGCAGCCACAGCCCCTTCTGCAACGCAATACGCGTGGCGCGAAGGATGTTGGGCATGACATGGGTCGGTGTTACGACGTTGATATTGTGGCAGCCCATGTTTTGGAGATCGAGCATCATATCGGCAAGGGCTTCGTGGCTTATTTCCCGGCCCCGACCCTCGTGGGCTATCGGCCAGTTCTGGCAAAACACGCAGCGCAGGTTGCAGTTCGAGAAGAAGATGGTCCCCGAGCCGTTCCGTCCGACCAGCGGATCCTCCTCGCCAAAATGGGGCTGACGGCTATGTACGACCGGTCTGTAGGGACCTTGGCAGAAGCCCTTTTCTCCGTTCTTTCGGTTGACTCCGCATTGACGGGGGCATAATACGCATTCCTCGAAGATCCGATCCGCCTGTTCGATTCGTTCCTCAAACAGGCCTGCTTCCTCGAGTTTCTCGTAGGCAGGTTTCCAGTTTCCCTCGCGGGGGCGTTCGGGGGGTTCCGCGCTCAGGCAGGCGCCAAATAAAGTCGCACCCCCCGCGGCTATACAGCGTTCCATGAATCGTCTGCGTGATACGCTCATTCGAGGCATCTCCATCGGTTTTCGGATAACA
>PWNM01000618.1 GCA_003557825.1 Candidatus Hydrogenedentota bacterium
ATGCGCCACCCGATCCCCCTTTGCGCGCAGTGCGGGGCGGGTGCTGGCGTTCTCCGGCCGACGATATGCGCTGCGCCCATCGCAGAGGTTTTTTTGTGGAAACCCAAGATGCCGGCCTCGGCTTTCGGTGCGTTGTGCCGGCAGCCTCCATTCCATCCACTCAGAACGACGTGGGATAAAACCCCCAGCACCGCAATTTTACACAAAAATGGGCAATTTTACCCATCGTATTTCCCATGGCGAATGGGCATGATAGGCGCTTCTGATTAACCAGCAATAGGGAGATTGAGATATGCGACTTGGGACCGTCCTTTTGATTGGCCTCACCACAGGAGTACTGTTTATGCCGAACGCCGCGAATGGCCAGGACCATTTCAACGAACGGATGGCCGCTTGGCAAGATTCGATTGTCAGCATCGACGAGATGCGGCCTAACGCCTGTCTGGCCACCTATCGCAAAGACCGGTTTGCCTACATGGAGCACTATGTGCTGGCAAAGTTTGTGCCGGGCATCGAGGCGAACGGCGCATGGCATTGGCCGGAAACGGCCACGGACATCGAGGTGAACGACCTTCCAGGAGGCGTCGAGGCGCGGTTTACCCTGGCCGACGTTGAGGTCACGGCGACCCTTTATCCCCTGCCCTATGGGCGGGATACCATGGAATGGGAAGGAGGGGCGATCTACGAGGTGCGGACTGACCCGGCAGTTCCTTTGCAGATTCGTATCGGTGGACCGCGGGAGGTCGCCAACGGCTGGGTGCGAAAAGATTGGCTTCGTACGGACAGTCTCGATTACGATGGCGTAACGATTGAGCTCGGGAATGACCATGCCGTCTTGGATAGCGCCGCCCATCCCCTGGCGGTGATTGTCACTGCCGACGGCGCTTTGGAAGAGGCCGTCACTGAAGCGGGAACCCCCTATCTGATCGCTTCGGCGTCCGACGGAACCCTTACTGCGCAGGCCGTTTATTCCGAAGAGATGGCGCGTACGCAGGAGTTGGCCGAACGGGATCCTGTAGCCGATCGCGCTGCGCTTCAGGCCCATTACGACGAACTGATGGCGGTCCGGATCGAAACGCCGGAATCGGTGATCGATGATGCCTTCCGTACGGCCTTGCTGACGTTGGAATACAACTGGATCCGTCCCTACGGCTGGAACGAATGCATCCACCATTGGCATGCCCTGTGGCACATGCAGCACACGGGCGCGGCGGATTGGATTGGCCAGGCCGACCGGTCCCGGGAATGCATCACCAGTTTGGCGGAGAACCTGACACCCGCCGGGGCCGTACCCCATTTTTCGACCGGCGGGGAAACCCGGCGGGACTTCGGCGGTTCCAACCAGTTTTACCTGTGGCAGGTTCGTAATCACTGGCTGCGTACCGGCGATCGGGACCTTCTCGAACAAATTGCTCCCCAGCTGGACCGTGTGATTGCCCAGACTTTCGACGAATACGATCCGATGGGCAATCTCGCCTTGGCCTGGAACCAGCAGATTGGCAATCAGGAGGACTATATATCGACGCCCTATGGTGGCACGACGCCCACCATCGAGGGCATCAACATGCTTCGTACCCGCGCCATGGTCGCCGAGGCCCTCGACGACGAAGATACGGCGGTTGCCATGCATACCAAAGCGGACCGCATGGCCCAACGTCTGCGGGAACGGTTCTGGTTGTCCGACCTCGGGCGCTATGCGTTCTATGTGGATTCCTGTGACGTGACCCGACTTGATGGGCAATACCATACCTATATCTACCCCTTGTTGTTTGACCTGGTTGATCCACTCGATGGATGGTCGGGCATGCGGCACCTGCGCGATCGCCTCATGGGCAAAGGCGGCGGCGACGAGTTTGAGTTTGTCCTAAATCCGGTGGGTTCCCATCCGGAATACATGACGGATATCGGCGGCGAAATTTACTGTTCGAATAACTTCCCGAATCATGTGGGCGGTACCTGGGGCATGCAGGCCGGGGCTGCGCAACAACCCTGGGGCGCCTGGGGACTGGCCGCGTTGGGACGCAACAACGAGACCTACCTGCCGTTGCGGGCCATCGCAAGTTGGGTGATGGGGCCCTATCTGCGTGGGTCGTGGCCGGAAGTAGCCATGGAACTGACCGCGGCATATTTCTCGCCGCCCGCGGGGCTGTATGTGCAAGCGACCATCGAAGCCCTGTTCGGCCTGGATGCCAACGTACCTGAAGGCGTACTCACCATCAGCCCGTCTTTTCCCGATGACTGGCCCTCGGCGCGGATTCAATTGCCCCATTACGAAGCGACCTACACACGCACCGGCAATACCGTGGAGTACCATGTACAAAGCGCGGAGCCGTTGGCCCGACGGATTCGTTGGCATGTGCCGGCGGCGGCGATAACGGCTGTTGAGGTGAACGGTCAGCCCATTCCCTTCGAAATCGAGCCTTGGGTGGACGGCATCGTGGTGACAGCCGGGACCGATCCGGTCCGCGAGACGCGGATCAGTATGACCTATGAACCGCTCGACTATACCCTGGACCATGTCGGCTCCATCGCCGAAGGCGATGTACTAGATATTAGCGCCGACGGTGTGACGATCCGGACGGTGGATGACCGTTACGGGGTGCTGTCTGAGGCCCGGATCGATGAAGACGGTGGAGGATTCCGTGGGACCATCCGAACCGGCCTTCTCGATCCCTACGCCGGATATGGTCGCCTCGGTCGGATGAACTTCGCTCGGCGGACCTTCTTCTTGCTGGTAGAAGGGCCGGAGGGACTAATGTTCTGGCATCCGGTGGACATTGCCGTGTTGCCGCCCGTGGAAGCCGCGCCGAACGGTTCCATTCGCCCGGCAACGCAAGGCATTGTCATCCCGCTGACCGTGCGGAACAACACCTTTGAGGCTATCGAAGGAACGGCTCACCTGAACCTCGCTCAGCAGCGTATCCCGCTGGCTGTTGCCATCCCTGCACGGTCTGAAGAAACGGTCGAGGCCGTTTTGCGACCGGAATATGCCTCGCTTTTGGCCGTGGGCGACAACCAGGCGGCCCTCCTCTTTCCAAATGGCCATGAATGCCAGTTCAATGTGTCGGCTTCGGAGCTTTACGAAATTGATGCATTGCAGCGCATGGC
>PWNM01000016.1 GCA_003557825.1 Candidatus Hydrogenedentota bacterium
AAACTCTTCGCGTAGGCTCGTGATGCGCTCGATGGTCGGAATGAAGTAATGATGGTCCAGTTCGTCGAATACCGTCTTCTGGGATTCCGTAGACATGCGTTCCGGTTCCGGGACCACGCCGATAACCCGATCCAGGCCGTCCAGGAATCCAATGTAATGATCGGGATCGTCGAATGGAAAGCAGCGGGCCACTTTAATATCGAGATAGGTACGGTCGCCGTCAACGGTCATCCGCAGCTTGCCGCTGGCATCGCGATAGATCCAGAGCGCGCCGGGGTCCAGCGCCTCGTAATGGGGCTCGCGGGCCATGTCGAGTTGCATGCTTACCGTATTGCTCACATTGCTTTTGGCCATGGGTGTTAACTCCTTTCCACATTCCTATCCGCCGATGGCGGTGATAGCGCTCAGCTGCGATTGCATCTCCACCAGGCCGCGATAGACGCCGTTGCGTTTGGCAAGCAGTTCATCATGGGTGCCGAATTCGGCGACCTTGCCGTCATCGAGCACGAGCAATCGATCGGCGTTCCGCAACGTTGAGAGCCGGTGGGCGATGGCGAAGGTCGTCCGGCCCTTAACAAGCCGCCTCAGGGCCTCTTGAATGAGTTCCTCGGTCTCTGTATCCACGGAGGAGGTGGCTTCGTCGAGGATCAGGATCTTGGGGTCATGAAGTAGCGCCCGGGCAATCGAAATGCGTTGCCGTTCGCCGCCGGATAGTTGCGCTCCCCGCTCGCCTACATAGGTCTCGTATCCATCGGGCTGACGCATGATGAACCCGTGGGCGTTGGCGGTCATGGCCGCATGGATGACCTCCTCCGGGGACGCACCCGGCTTCGCATAGGCGATGTTGTTGTAGATTTTGCCGTTAAACAAATACGAATCCTGGGAGACAATGCCAATGTGCTGCCGGAGATCGCGCAGTTGGATGGAACGCAGGTCGCGGCCGTCGAGCAGTATGGCCCCTTCTTCGACATCGTAAAACCGACAGATGAGATTGATGAGGGTCGTCTTGCCGACGCCGGATTTGCCCACCAAGCCGATCATCTCCCCCGGTTCGATTTTCACATTGACTCCCTCGAGGACCGGCTTGTCCGGCGTGTAACCGAAATGGACATTCTGAAACTCGAAGGAGCCCACGGGTTCATGGAGCGGTTCCGCATTGGGATCGTCGTAAATCTCCTGATCGGTATCCATGATCTCGAACAACCGCTGGGCTGCGGTGAACGCCCGGTTGAGGAAGTCCGTTAGGCGGGTCAGCATCTGCAGCGGACCGAAGAACATGCCGAGATAGGCCACAAAGGCCATGAGCGTCCCCACCGTAAGCGTTTCGGAACCCTGCAAAATGCCTCGTCCGCCGAAATACCAGACCAGAAACATGCCCGTAGTAGTGACAAACGAAAGCATGGGCATCGCAGTGGTAATCAGCGAGTCGCAGTTATACCAGGCCGCCCGGGCCTGATCGCTGCGCACGGCAAATCGCTCCTGCTCTTGGTTTTCCTGCGAGAACGCCTTGACCACCCGCATGCCCCCGATGGAATCATTGGCCAGCGCCGTCATTTTCGCCCGTCGCTGCCACCATTGGTAGTAATATCCGTGGATCAGCTTGAAAAAACGCCAGGTCAGGAAGACCACAATGGGCGCAGGAATCAGCACCAGGAGGCCCAGGCGAAAATCCATGTAGAGCAGCACAGCACAGATGCCCACCAACTGCAGTATGCTCGGTAACGCCATGAACCCAACAAACTGCAGGGCGTCGTTCAACATCATGGTGTCGCCGGTCAGGCGGGACAGGAGCGACCCCACCTGGGTTTTATCGTAACGGCGCAGCGTCAGATGCTGAATGGCCTGGTAAAGGTCCAACCGCACTTCATGGATAACGGTCGACCCCAGCCAGACGGACATGCGGCCTCGCAGAATGGCAATACCCATAGCCACCACCTGGAAAAAAACCAGGCCCATCACAAGAAAGAGCAACTCACGATGCCCCCCATCGCCCATGAGCACGTCGTCGACCAAGGTCCGTACCAGATAGGGCGGGGCGAGTTCGGCCATCGTTCCAATGAGAATGGCGATGCTCACCAACATCGCTTTGGGCCAGTGGGGCCGCATATACTTCCAGAAACGGGCCAACACTTTGTGCTTTTTCAAGCAGGCCGGACAAAACCTCCCCCGCTCGGGCAGCAATCGACCGCATTCCTGGCAATACCGGTCCTCCTCTTCATCCAATGCATGAAAGACCGGGAGCTCATTCTTCTTGCAGGCATCGTCCAATGCCTTGGCGGCTTTGGCGAACCGTTCGGCCAAGGAATTGGTGCAGCTCAATAATTGAACGCGATGGCTATTGGTGTCCACCTCGATTGAGATGCGGCCGACATGATGCACCGTGCGAACCTGCTGCATATCGGCCAGATGTAGCTCGCACTCGAAGCCGTTTCGCGACGGTTCATCCGCAAATGTCATGACCCGTTGGTCGGTCACCACAATCCATCGTTTGCCAAAGCGCCCCTCTTGCGTCAGGTCGGTATCGGTCACCAAAAGGGTGGATTCATCGGCCTTTAGGTGGCGTTGGAGCCGTTCATGAATGTCCATGAAACGTATTTGCCTTTCATAACAGTAATAAATGTGCCGCGCAGCCTCGCCCGAAGCTGGAGCACACCAATCCCCTCCCAGTATGTCCCGTGTAAGACTCTATATCATGCACGATGGGAACACGCTTCGCAAGCAAACCGTTTTCGCTCCCATATACCCCTCGATTATGCCTACCATCGGGAAGTCTATTACCCTGCTTTGGGTAACCTATGCGAGATTCACAGGAACCCGATATCCGGAATAATGGCGAGTTGAACATATTGCTTTGAGCCGGTAGTATTTACCCAACAAAGGGCCACCGACTGAATTAGGAAGGATTATCGCCTATGCTACTCGGCCTCATCCACAACATTGCGTTGTTGATTGCCCTGTCGGTCGGATTGCATATCCTGGCCCGTCGATACGCCCATCGCGTGACCTATTACCACCTCGTGGCAGGGCTGCTATTCGGAAGCGTGGGCGTCATCGGCATGATAACGCCGGTCGTATTCGCGCCGGGCGTCATCTACGACGGACGTTC
>PWNM01000009.1 GCA_003557825.1 Candidatus Hydrogenedentota bacterium
TCGAGCAAGCTCTCGGCGAACCGGCAAGCGCAGAGCAGCGTCGTATTATCGAGCGGCTCGAATGGATGTTTCTCGAACATTGGGGCGATATGGGGCTCGGGATAGCCTTCGGACTGGTCTTGGTCATGACCTGCATCGGCGTTTCCGTGACCAGCCGATGGGTTCGAAACCGGAACGGATTACTGGGCCCCCGAGGCGCATTTCGAACGATGCGGCCCCCCGATATATTGGTGTGGGGCGTCATCGCAGTAGCAGCCCTGTGGTACGCCGACCAGCAGTGGCCTGGTATAGGCCTGCGGCCGGTAGTCTGGAACACGGCATTGGCATTGGCGGCGGTGTATTGGACAAACGGTGCGGCAGTTTTGGCATATGCGCTCCATTTGTTACGGCCGCCCACGGTAGTCGCGGCAGTCGGATTTGTGGCTGTCATCACTCTGGCAGGGCTACAGTCGCTCTGCATTGTTGGATTATTTGATACATGGTTCAGCTTCCGTACAAAGCTCCGTGCATGGAAGGTCAGCCGACAACTCGCACGGGCAGCACGCCGGAATGATGGGTAACCGCCCGTCTAGCGGCTTGGGCCGGTTGGCCCATTTCAGGAGGAATACGTCGTGAAAGTCATTCTTAGTCAACGGCTCCCCAATCTTGGGGAGATGGGCGAGACCGTCAAAGTGAAAGACGGCTACGCTCGCAACTATTTGATCCCACGCAAGCTGGCGGTTAGCCTTACATCAGCCAGCGCCCGACAGATCGAGCACGAGCGGCACATGATCGCCCGGCGCGAGGAAAAGGTGCGCGCCCAGCTTCAGGAAGTCTCCAAAAAGATGGAGGAATTGACCGTCGAGATAAAGGCCCGGGCCGGGGAGGAGGAAAAACTCTTCGGGTCGGTTACCTCGGCACATATCGCCGAGCATCTCAAGGCCCTTGGATATGAGACCGATCGTAAGAGCATTTTGCTCGAGGAGCCCATCAAGTCGCTGGGTATCTATACGGTCCCCGTGAAACTGGGCAGCGGTATCGAGGCCAACGTCAAGGTGTGGGTCACTTCGGACAAACCGATCGAGGTTGCCGAGGACGAGCCTGCCGTCGAAGCCAAGGCCGAAGAGGCCAAGACCGGCGAGACCGCCTCCACCGACGAGGTCTCCCAAGAGACCTCGGCCTGAGGTGGCGCAGCCCCGTAAAGCGCAAGCTCCTTCATTCGACCGCATGCCGCCTCAGAACATCGAGGCGGAGCGGTCGGTTTTGGGCGCTATGCTTATCAATCCTGAAGCGGTGGGGGTCGGAATTGAGATCCTCCGTGAAAACGCCCACGATGTTTTTTATGTTGAAGCCCACCAGTGTATCTATGAAGCCATCGTAGCGCTCTTCCGCAAAAACTTCCCGTTAGACGGCATAACGCTGGTCGAGCAGTTGACCCGCGATGGCCACCTGGAAGCCGCCGGAGGCCCTGATTATGTGGCCGAGCTGCTCAATGCCGTTCCTACATCGGCCAATATTGAGTATTACGCCCAGATCGTCCTCGATGCTGCGTTGTTGCGGCGGATCATCAGCGCTTGCACCAACCTGGCCCATGAAGCCTATGAAGCCCCGAGCGAGGTCGATCAGCTCCTGGATCGGGCCGAAGCCAACATCTTCGCCATCGCGGAGAGCAAGCAGCTCAATCCCATTCACCGCGTCGGCGACCTCATCGAAGACGGTATCAAGCGCATTGAGGAACTCATCAAGACCCATTCGGGCATTACCGGGTTGGCCACGGGATTCAAGGAACTCGATGAACTGCTTTCGGGGATGCAACCGTCTGACATGGTGGTTTTGGCGGCCCGTCCCTCCGTCGGAAAAACAGCTTTTGCGCTCAACATCGCCTCCCACGCCGCAATTCACAATGACAAATCGGTCCTGTTGTACAGTCTCGAAATGTCGAAGGAACAATTGACGCAACGGTTGCTGTGTATGGCGGGTAAAATCGACTCGAACCGGCTCCGCACGGGGTTCCTGGCCAACGCCGAGTTTCGCAAACTCCAGCGCGCAGCCGAGCTGCTGAGTCCGGCCAAGATATTCATCGATGACACGGCCAATATCACGGCCCTCGACTTGCGGGCGAAATCGCGCCGCCACAAGGCCCAGCATGGGCTCGACCTGATTATCGTGGACTACCTGCAACTCATGACCAGCCCCGGCCGCACGGAGAACCGGCAGGTGGAGATCGCGGAAATCAGCCGCTCCATCAAAGGAATTGCCCGCGAGCTTCAGGTCCCCGTCCTCGCCCTCAGCCAGCTCAGTCGCGAGGCCGAACGCGACGACCGCGGCACGCCGAAGCTGTCTCACCTGCGGGAATCGGGCGCCATTGAACAGGACGCCGACGTAGTGCTTATGCTCTCGCGGCCGCCTGCCCACGAAGCCGAAGGCAACGAAAACCTCATCCGCGTCGATATTGCCAAACAGCGAAACGGCCCCACAGGCAAGATCGAATTGCTCTTCGACCGGTCCATTCAGTTGTTCAAGAACCTGGCCCGCGAAGCTCCTGGAAGTCGGGCGCAATCCACCCCCGCGGCATCGGGGCCGCCGTCCAATGGGTATAACGATGGACCGCCCATCGAAGACGATGCGCCTTTCGTCCCCGGCGAATACATGGACGACGAAGAAGAACCGCCGTTCTGATCAAGCCTTACGGGAGCGCATCTGCGGTCACCGCCGTATGATAGGTTCGCGGCAGTTTGCCAGGGAAGGCGACATCGAACTCGGCAAAGAAGGCCGATCGATGGCCGGACTGAACCACCAGGCGGACCCGGTCGAAACCATGGGTTTTAAGGGCTTTGAATCGAAGACGAAGGTCAACCAGGGGGCCATAGCACCGCACCGACCGGATGTCGTCAGGACGAATCTCGCTGACCACCATGGGACACGGATCTTCCTTCACCGGAGAGTTGGACTCGACGCCGTCCCGTAGGACACGGAAAGCGTTCTGAAACACCGAAAAGGCCACCAACGCAATGCATAGGATCAGATAGAACGGCAGGAACAACGGAATCGCTCCAACTACGCTGATCGCTTGCATCACATAGTTGGAGTCCCGTCTCAGGCGGGCCGCCACAAATAA
>PWNM01000345.1 GCA_003557825.1 Candidatus Hydrogenedentota bacterium
CAGCCGCTGGCGCAATCGCGACGAATTCCTACAGGGGCGCGCTGCGATCGTTACCTTCCTCCGCCGCAAATGGGCACGGGAACTGGATTATCGGTTGGTCAAGGAACTTTGGACGTTTCGGGATCAGCGCATTGCGGTCCGTTTCAAGTACGAATGGCACGACGAAGCCGGCCAATGGTTCCGATCGCATGGCAATGAACTTTGGGAGTTCGACGATCAAGGGCTGATGTGCCGGCGCGAGGCCAGCATCAATGACATCGCCATCCTGGAAGCAGAACGCCGCTTCCTTTGGGACGCGGGACCGCGGCCGGATGATGCCCCCGGACTGAGCGGGTTGGAGTACTAGCCGTTACAGCCCCGTCCGAGCTTGCCATAGCCAACCCCTATGGAAGCCATCAGAAATTAGTCTTGGAAAACCTACTGGGCTTGGTCCAAAGTCTTTACCAACAGCACCGCGTGATGTTTTCGATCCAACATTGCCTGTAATGAAAAACGATGGGGAGCGGAAGCGGTTGTTGTTCGAGTGCACTGAAGCATAAAGTAACTGGTTTCCGATAGAGCGGGCATGGCCCGTTCAATGATTATTCGGGCCATGTAATTCGGATAAACACAGTCACATTTGAGGGCAATTGCGATGAGATCGATTAACTATTTTTCTAAAGAACGCATGGGCCGTGCACTTGCAATAACTGTCGGCTTGACGTTGGTCGCTGCTTCCCCGGCGTTTGCGCATCACCCCATGGACGGCATGACGCCGATGACCTTCGGTCAAGGCTTATTGTCGGGGGTGGGACATCCAATTATCGGCCTCGATCATTTTGCATTCCTGATCCTTGCCGCGTTCTTGGCCAGTATGCTCAAGGGGGCGTCGCGCTTCTTGGTTCCCGTGGCCTTCATCGGCGCGACGGTGGCCGGCACCGTTGTCCATCTGGGGGCTGCAAACATCCCCATGGCGGAGACACTGATTGCTCTCACCGTGATCGTTGGTGGAGTGCTTGCGCTGACGCGACACCAATTTGGCGTTCTCGCCTTGGGAGCCTTATTTGCTGTGAGTGGACTTTTCCACGGCTATGCCTACGGTGAGGCCGTCGTGGGTGCTGAAGCTACTCCCCTCCTGGCCTACCTTGCGGGCTTCGCCATCATCCAGTATTCGCTTATCGTGGGTGGAATCATCGGCCTTGAGAAGTTGGCCACGCGTTCCGAGAAGGCGCGGTCGGTGATGACGAGAGCGGGCAGTGCGGTGGCCTTGGCTACCGGCGGTGTCTTCCTGGCCCTCAGCCTGACCTGAGGACATGTCGAGGCGCGGGAGCGTGGTGAGACGGCATGTGTCACATCCGATCGCTGCCCGCGCCCATGCGATTCAGACCTTATCGGAAACCTTCGAGCTTGCCCGGGGTGCCTGTGTGGACCCCGGTCCCCTTTGACCCTCGGTAATGGATCCGAAGCGAATCGCTCAACGGGACGGGTTGGCAATGAAAAATCTATCAACGAAAGAATCCATACTTCAGGCCAAGAACGCCAAGGCGTTGAAGTGGGCAGACTTGGCCGAGGCCGCCGGTTTATCCCGGGAGTTTGTCTGTTCGGCCTGCTTGGGCATGAATCACCTGGACTCGGCAAGAGCCGAGGCCCTGGTTGCCATCCTTGGACTCGATCCAGAGGTGGCCGCGGAATTGCAACGTAGCCCCAATAAATCCTGGAGCCCTGCGGTCCCTACCGATCCATTGATCTACCGTTGGTACGAATTAGTGGGTGTCTACGGGGAAACCATCAAGGAATTAATTAATGAAGAGTTTGGTGATGGCATCATGAGCGCGATCGATTTCACCATGAAAATAGAGCGGGAGCAGGATCCAAACGGAGACCGCGTCCGCGTTGTATTAAGTGGTAAATTTCTGCCTTATAAGTCTTGGTGACGCACTAGGGTTGCGTCACGTTAATGTGAAGGTGCGATCCGTTTCGTCTTGAACAACCTGGACTGATCGGCCATTCCTTTGTCCATTGTCAACGACAATCCTCATCTTCGGTCAGATCCTTGGTCACAATGGCACCAGATTCTGACTATTGGAAGCGCTGTGCGTCTTGGAGTTCTACATGGCGGCCCGTGATCCCCACCGTTTTTCCAATAAACTAGACGATGGTGCGCGCGATCGGCTTCTTGATCGTCTGGAGAGCCGCGCCCGTGATGCCGTCTTTTCGAAACTCTTTGACAACTACGTTGCACGGACGGGATTAGCGAGGGCATCGAAGATCCTCGAGGTGGGCTGCGGAACCGGTGCCATGTTGCGGCGCCTCGCCCGGGATCATCAATTTTCGGGGACAGCCCTCGGAATCGACCATTGCGACGAGTTTATCGCCGCAGCAAGGCGGCTCAGCGAGGAAGAAGGTTTCACGAACAAGTTACGGTTCCAGGTGGGAGATGCCCATGGCCTGAACTTTGTCGCCGGCGAATTCGACGCCGTGATTGCGCACACGATACTGAGTCATGTCACTGAGCCCACGCAGGTGCTACAGGAGATGGCGCGTGTGCTGGAAGTGGGTGGCACGTTGATTGTGTTCGATGGCGATTACGCCTCACTGACCTACGCTTTCCCCGATCACGGCTTCGGGCAAAGGATGGATGCTGCACTGGCGCATGCAACCTATAACAATCCGAGAATTATGCGAGACCTCCCGAGACTCCTTGCGACGCACGGCCTGAAACTGGTCGCGGCGTGGGGTGATGCAGTCGTCGAAATCGGTAGCGCGAGTTATTTCCGGTCTCTTGCAGAAACCTACGCGCCGTATGTGAAGAGTTCTGGATTGCTATCGGGAAAGGCCGTCGATGTCTGGCTCACCGAACAACACCAGGCGATGGAGAATGGTTCTTTTTTTGCCGCCTGTAATTATTATACATTTCATATCCAGCGTGTATAATTGACAATGGAGTGAAATCAGACTCAGTGGCTTTTGGAGGGGCTTTTTAGAGTTGCCAGAAGTATAAGAAACAAGCATTTAATCGGCGTGCGCAGCATGACGAGTAAATGTGTTTGAACTAAGCCGCTGGGTAGGAGGGTCGGGGCTGACTCTTTATTTAAGGGAAAAGTATTCCGTCAGGCCC
>PWNM01000105.1 GCA_003557825.1 Candidatus Hydrogenedentota bacterium
CCGTCAGCGTCGCATTGCTCGCCTCGTACAAGAGGCGCGGGAGCAAGGGGGGCTGTTGACGCAAGAGGACTTGTCGGAACTCCTCATGTGCGACCCCCGCACCATTCGTCGGGACATCCAGGAGCTTAAACAGCGGGGGATGATGATGCCCACGCGCGGACAGCAACAAGATATCGGTCCCGGGGTAAGCCATCGCGCACTCGCCGTAGCCAAGTGGCTGGAAGGACATGAACCGGTCGAAATCGCCCGGTTCATCCGGCACAGCCTCGCCTCTGTCGAAGGATATCTCGAGAAGTTCAAACGCGTTGCTTGGTTGGCGCGCGAGAAGGGTTTTGACATCTTCGAGATTGCTCTTACAGTAGGCATGTCCGTCACCTCGGTGCGCACGTACCTCGAACTGTGTGACGAATACGATCATACATCGCAATTCGCACAACGCCTGGATGACATTCAAAGCGTCGGGCAAGCCTTTTACCGTGCCCAAGACGAAAAAAAACACTCGAATTGCGGGACCGACTCAAACGCCATATGGAGGAGCACATGAACAAGCACCTCGACGCCAACCAACGTCTTTTCGGACCTCAGCAATACAAGACATTCGAGGGCGCGCTATTCGCGTTTTTCCACAAGGAGTGCCCCCAGCTCGCGGGGGAACGGACGCGCCAAATGCTCGTCCAAACGATTGCCGAAATGGTCCGCCAGTTCTATCCCCAGACCACCCACCTTCGTCCCGGGCAAACCACGTGGGTCGCTGTTCATAAAAATGCCGGCCCCGCCTATGGCAAGTCCATAAGCGATACAGCGCTCACGCCCATTACAGTGGACTTGGTGCTCGCCGACGAAGCCACGCAACGTGCTCGTGGCCAAAAACTGCGGGATATCAAACGCGACGCTGCGGCCCGACTTTTCCTACAGGCCTATCAACAAGATGGCGTATTGACCAACACCGAGGTCGCCCTCTTGCTAAAAATCGCTCCCGGGACTGTCAGCAAGTATGTCGCCCAATGGGAAACCGAGCACAATCACGTCCTACCCCGTCGTGGAACCATCCACGATATGGGACCCTCGCTCACCCATAAGCGCATTATCATCCACAAGCTCTTTATCGAGCACCATACCGTCGAGCGCGTCGCACGAGATACAAATCACTCTTTTGAGGCTATCCAAAACTACATTGGAACCTTCAAACAGATCCTGCTTTGCCGGAAAAAGGCCATGACTACCGAAGAAATCGCGTTTGCAATCAAACGCACGCCCCGACTCGTGAAGGAGTACGAAAGCATTATCGAATACTACGCAGACCAAAGCCAGGTCCTGAACAAGCTCCTGGATTTCGAACCCGAGGTTACGTAACATGAAGAGCTGTCACACACGGACATATGCCAATCACCGGACACATGCCCTAATCTGGGGATGTTTCCGAATGGGTTTCTTGTGGGGCAGGAGCCGGCAGCTCTGGCTTTTGCGTCTGTCCTTTGACGGTAAATCGTCGGTGACATGACCTGCACAGCCGAATACGGCGCCTCCCAAGAGTCGCCGTGCGTCGATACCCTTTCGGTCGTGTCCGGGTGTCTCCGCAATACGGGCATTTAATGGGTCTTCCTCGTGGCATAGGCATATACCTCCTTTGTCCAGTCATAAGGGCACGGGACTATTTATATCTTTCTTACCACTGACCAAGGACACGGGTCCGGAACCCCGGCGAGTCCGGTGATGGGGCTGGGTTGCCAGACCGGTCTTCACTCGAGGACTCACTGGGGGATGCCGTGAACGGGGTGGACCGGGGCTCGTCAGGCAGTGGGGAGCCGGAAGGGTCCTTGGGCATGGTCAGATAGTCATAGGCTTTCTCGAGGGCGAGGATGGCTTTGGGCAACTCGTTCAAACTGAAACTGTTGGTGCTTTGCCATTCGCCGGCTTTGTTTTTGTAGCGCACTTCGAGGACCACTTTGGGCAGGGTGACTTCTCTGCCCTGCTGGGTGATGGTGTTTCGAAAGATGGACGCCCGCACAGCTCCGACCTTGAAAACGACTTCGGGTTTGTTTGATGTATTCCGCATGTTCCGCTTATTCCTCCTATCGATAGGGTATCTACCCATTCGATACGATCGTTAAGTCGATGGACTTTTTAAACTTTTCGGCTGGGAGCATTCCCGAGGCCCGAAGGGAGCCCCCTGAGTCGGGGTGAACAGGAGCAGGGGGGCGTATCCGGAGGGCCGCCTGTTCATGCGAACAGCCATAGCATTCGCAAGGCTGCCGGGCTTCGAACAGCCGGGCCTGCCTTCGATGGCGTGTGCATGGCATCATGACATGCATCGTCGTCGGCAAGAGAAGCATGGGCGCAGAAGGAGCTGAGTGGAGAGAAGATGAAGAAATCCATCATGGAGCCATGACATGGGTTCGTCTAGAGCAGGTTGCACCAGCTGAGCCAGGGCTGTTAGACAGGCAAGCCTGGTAAAAGAGTAGACCAGGCAAGAAATAGAGCGACCGCTAGCAGCATCCTAGGCATTGTGGCCGGGAGTCGGTGGAATACCTGCCATTCCGCTTGGAATATGCGGAACAGGCTACGGCGCATGCAAGCGCAGGGGGCAGGACAGGCATCGGCATGATTGGATAGATGGGCCGAACACATATCCATATCCCTTGAATCGCAGTCGCTATTCATCTGTATAGGCATCCCAAGTATTTAAAGGTTGCGGTCTCGGGCCGGTCCCGCGAACAGCATACGAGACGCTTTGCCCCTACGGGCCTGACATGCAAAGCGTCCAATTGGGGCTGTTCGCCCTGGGGGTTCGGGACCGGGTGCTGCGTACAACCCAAGGACGCAGCACCAGGCACAGTCGGCATCGTTTCCGTTTTCAGTGTCGGTAGTTGGATGCTTCCCCAACCCCGAAACGCATAAGAGACGCTTCGCGGAATCACATGCTCAGCGCCCAACTTAAGCGTTTCGGCCATCGGCCCTCCCGCCCGATAGAACGCCATCCAGTTCCACTTCGTTGCACGGGGCGTTCAGATTACCGCGCGCGCCCTGAAAAGTGTAAAAGGCGCTTCAGCCAGCTAGCCTTTTAGGCTTTTCGCCGGAGTTCCTCCGAC
>PWNM01000634.1 GCA_003557825.1 Candidatus Hydrogenedentota bacterium
CGCCTTCGTGGCCGATCATGCTTCGGATCCGGCGTTGATTGGGTTTCATGCGCCGTGGTGCGGTCCCTGCCGCGCCACGGCGCCCGCACTTATTCAGCTGGCATCGGAAGGACACCCCATCGCGCTGGTGGACATCGACGCCGCCCCCGCCTTGGCCGAAAAATATGCCGTACGGGTTACCCCTTCGTTTCTACTCTTCAAGCAAGGAAAAGCCCAGACATTTGTCGTCGGCGCTAAAACGGAATCGGAGCTACGCGCCTTGTTGCGGTAGGATCGGGCTCCCCTGGAGAATCAAACATGGAGTGGTTACCGCTGTTCCCCTTGCAGCTCGTCGTGTTTCCGGGCGAACGCCTCAAGTTGCACATTTTTGAGCCCCGATACCGCCAGCTAATCGCCGACTGCGAGGCGGATGCCGACCCCTTTGGTATTCCGGCTTACATCGATGGCAAGGTCGCCGAGTACGGCACGGCAGTAACCCTCGAACGGATCATCACCCGCTACGAAGACGGTGAACTCGATATTGAGTCATGCGGGTTGTACCCGTTCCGCATCATCGAGTATACCCGTACCATGCCCAATAAGCTGTATGCCGGCGCCAAAGTTGAGTTCCTGGATGTTGCTGTCGACCCGCGGACGCCCGTTCCCGACGAACTGATCGCCCTCTATCGCCGGTTCCACGAAATCATCGAAACCGAAGACGCCCGGGATTGCTTCGACGAAACCAACCTGTCCTATCTCCTGGCCCACGAGATCGGCATGCCCCTCGAGGACAAGGTCAAATTGCTCGCCATTCCCGAAGAACCCCGTCGCATTAAACGGATTCTAAAGCACCTCCGTCGGGCGGTTCCCTTGCTCGAAGCCGCAGCCCAATCCCGCAAGCGGGTCATGGGCAACGGCCGCGTACATACCCCGGATCTCCTCGAACTGTAGCATCACGGCAAACCACGCGGTTTGGATCCAATCGTTGCCTTCGGTACACTGGGGTTTCTGACCTATAACATGGAACAGGGAGGGACCTATGCGGATACTGATCGTCGGCGCGGGAGCCATCGGCAGCGTAATCGGCGGGCTCATGGCCAAGGCCGGTCACGACGTAACCTTGTTGGGGCGGCCGGCCCACATGGAAGCGATCGACCGATTCGGCTTACGGATTACCGGGATTTGGGGAAAGCATCGGGTTACCAATGTTAAAACGACCACCGTCTCCGAGCACATCGGTTCGGACGCCTTTGACTGGGCCTTTATCACCGTTAAATCCTACGACACCGAAGCGGCCATACGCGAAGTCGCATCCCGACTCGGCGCTAAAACCCTGGTATGCTCCTATCAAAACGGCCTGGGCAACGTTGAAACCATCGCCTCCGAGGTAGGGTGGCCCCGCACGGTGGGAGCACGGGCCATTTTCGGTTCCTGGATTCCCGAACCCGGTCGCGTCGAAGTGACGGTTATCGCCAATCCTTCGGCCCTGGGGATACTGGATCCCGCCACCCCGGAAGAACGAGTACGCGAAATGGTCGCCGCCATGGATGCCGCCGGCATTCCCACGGTCTACTCCGACACCATCACCACCGTGTTGTGGAGCAAAGTGGCCTACAACTGCGCCCTGAATCCCTTATCGGCCTTGTTGGACGTGCCCTACGGCCGATTGCTGGAATCGGACGACTCCCGGGCCCTCATGGAGCGGGTGGTCCACGAGCTCTATGCCGTGGGGCATGCCCGGGGCGTTTACCTCGAGCCCGACACGCCCGAGGCCTATATAAAGCATCTATTCGAAGAACTGATCCCGCCCACCGCGGCCCATTATGCCAGCATGCGTGCCGATTTCGTCCATCAGCGGCGCACGGAGATCGATGCCCTCAACGGCGCCATATGCCGGTTCGGAGCCGAACACGGCATCGAGTGCCCCTACAATGCAACCTTAACGGCCCTGGTTCACGCACGGGAGCACCTGTTTCGCCCCTGACCGCAGGTCATAACTCGTTTAAAATGTCACATGGTTCGTGGATGATGTGGTTGAACGATAAACGTCAACATGAGATACCGCCCGACGCCACAGGAGCGGATTGTTTGATATAATAAGCGGCCCGGAGTGGCCGTGATAACATCCGCCATTCCAGACGGCCAATGAATACGGCATCGACACTATACAGCATTGCGTGAAGGCATACGACTTAATGATTGACTGTCCAGAAGAAAAGCTGGAATCGGTGGACTGAAACGGACCGGGGCGGCCCCGCTAGACAAACAACCTTGTGAAATGGAACAGCAACAACTCTTAAGGAGTGGGATATAGGGCGTTGATCAGGAAATACTGCTCTTGAGGGCCTCCTGCACCGCTCCAGCGCCGGAACAGTCGGCAAGGCTCGCTTCGGAGGCGAAAATCTCGATGTAGCACTCCACAAAGCACCGGTCGCAATAGGCGTGGCTGACGACCTTACTTTCTTGAATCGTCAGCGGGCGGTCCGTCCATTGACCGTTATCCCGGACTTTTTTGCATTTACAGCATTGAACCGTCATGATCAATACCTCCTATCACCGTATTCATCGGCAGAAACGATCAAATCCTTAAGCATGAAAAACCGTTTAGAGGCGCATAGCATGACATCCAACCATACCGAATCCTGGCAGGACCACATCGATCCCCCCGAAACGGAAGACGACGGCTTTTCGGCGCTCATCGCCCTGGCCCGATTCCTGCGCGGCCCTCAGGGTTGCCCATGGGATCGCGAACACGGCTCCATCGATTTTGCCCGCTTTGGCGTCGAAGAGGCCGAGGAGTTGGTCGAGGCGTTGGAATCGGACGACAACGACCATGCCGCCGAGGAATGGGGCGACGTGTTTTTTGTGATGCTGGCCGCGGCAGCCGCAGCCGAGGCGGAAGGTCGGTTTTCCATCGAATCGGCCCTGCGTCGGGCTCACCAGAAGATGATCCGGCGACATGCCCATGTTTTCAGCGAGGACCGGGCCGAATCGCCCGAGGAAGCCGTCGCCCGGTGGAACGCCATCAAGGCACAGGAAAAAAGCGGCGGCTAACAAGCGCCCAAGCACAGCAAGACAGTTGAATAGCATCGCCCACGGCATGGCCCGC
>PWNM01000561.1 GCA_003557825.1 Candidatus Hydrogenedentota bacterium
CGCGATCCCCGACCACGATCACCGATTCCAGGGCAAAGCGGCCTTGCAGGGTGTCCACCTGTTCGAGCAGCGTCTCGGGATCGGCGGTGTTGCCGGCAAACACCGAGAGCGACACCGGGCAACCGCGGGCACATCGGCAGCCGTGCCAGCCCCTATTGCCCCGCGTTCCAGCAGCGTTAGCTGGCAGCCCGCTCGCAGATCTGCCAGATTCTGATGGTCATACCCGCATTCTGTCCGTGGCCCATTCGAGCGCCTTCCTCATGCCCTCGACGAGGTCAACTCGCAACGCATGGCCGAATCCATAGTGAGCTCTCAGCAGTCTCGAAGCTTTGGCCGGCGCCTGCGCCGCGCAAATCGCCCAAAGATTGTCGCGGGCGGTCGCGGACAGGGATCGTACCTCATCGTATCCGGCCAGAAACGCCTCGGCATTTTCCGCAATGAAAGCGTCCCCCTGCACCGCGAACTCGATCATGCCATCCGAGACGTCGACCAAGGCCGAGCCCCAGCCGGCATTCTGCAGGTCGATCAGTCGGCAGGCCCCGTCGTCGAACAGGAAGTTTCTCGTGGAAAGATCGCCGTGGCAGTGTAATTCGTCTATGTCCAGAACCGTGACCTGCTCAAGGAAATCATCGATGTTGACCTGCATCGCAAGCTTCCCATCCGCCAGGTATTCCCCGGCGGCCCGGAGCCAGAAAATCAGGTTTCGCTTAACACCGACGTCGTGATGCTCAGGCAGTTTCAGCCGCTCAGTGGCACGGTGCAGTGCTCCGATCAACTGGCCGGCCCGGCGGGCATCCTCGGCTGTCGGGCGATGACGAAACACTCCCGGCATGTGCTCAAACAACACGGCCCGGTCCGGGCCGAAGATTGACACCAATTCACCGCCCTGGCGCGCGACGGGAAGGCCCACAGGGAGCCCTGCGGGGCGAAGCGAGGCGAGGAGGTCCATTTCATAGTCAACCCGGCCCGCATCTGCAGGGCTGATGTAACGGTGGTCATACACTTTCAGGACAAAGCGCCCCGAGTCGGTCTGAACGTCGTAAACCTTGTTGAAGGAAACGGCCCTCATCCGGGAGATGCTGTCGACCCGGAAACCGAACCCTTCCTCGAGCCAGTCGATCAAGCCCCTCCGTTCGAAGATAACTTTCGCCTTGATGTCCTTGAGGTACTTGTCCTTTACTTGGCGATCGCCTCTGGACGGAAAGAACAAATAGGTCTCGATGAGGTGCTCGAAGAACGCAACCCCGGGATACTGCCGCGCCTCTTCCGATGCCCTACCGTTTCCGATGTCGCCGAGATGATAGTACTCGCACGAATTGAAGTGGGTAGCAAACTTGTGCTGCCAGTGATCCGGGATCACCCCCTCATGGTCGGGCTCGATTTCGATGAGAATGTCGAAATCGGAGGCCAGCTTGGCCCAATCGAAGTGGATGAAAGGCACCTTGTACCGGCCCGCCCGCCGCTGCGTTCCCGATCCCAGCAGGTACACCCTGTTGACACAGGAATGAGGGGAGACCTCCGCAGCAATGTGGGCGTGCAAGCGCTCAAGCAGCTTATCCTGATAGGAATCCAGGAACCGGTTTTTCGTCGGCTTGACGAAGAACCGCTTTTTTTGGTCTAGCAGCGAAGAAAACCGCCGATACTCCTTGCGGGGATCCGGCACGGATTCGGACCGGGAGAACAGGTCCACGACCGGCACGAGCGTGCCCGAATCTACCGCCACATCCTCCAACCGGAACGGCAGATGCCGCCCCTGCTCTGCCAACTTGAATAGGTAGAGGAGTTTCAGTTTGAGGACATTCAGGGGATTTTGGCCGAGATCCTCCAGCCCCTGTTCAAGAAACGCAGTCAGCGGGAGGAGCGTCGAGCCTCTCCCAATAAAGGCCGGTTCGGGCACGATTACGCCCTCGGGGCTTGCCAGAAGAATCGTCGACCGATCACGTACAAAGGTCTCCTGGCCATCTCCACGTCGCGCTCTCTTGTAGCCAAGCCCGGTCAGAACCTGGATCACCTTCTTACGGTATTTATCCTGGATTGCCAGAACGATTTCCTCGGAAGCTCCAATCGTCCTCCGGGATTTCACGTCTGGATGCAGATCGTTGACCCGCAGGAGATCTACCGGATCTGCCGGAGGCCGGTCGTCCAGTAGCAGCAAGGCCTTGGCCATCGCCGTGGCCAAAACCCGGAACGAGGACCGGTCGAGCAGCAGTTTATAATTGCGGATGTGTACGTGATATCCGTCGGTGTTCTCCTCGATCGAGAGGTCGTTGCGATGGTACTTCACCGGCCATTTCAGTCGCGTCTTGTTCCAGAAGGTCTGGACCGTGTGCGGCTCGTTCGTGTTAGGTAACACGCCATCCCGATAGCCGGCCCGGATCGCGTCCCGGACGCCCTGCAGATACTCCTGGAAATGCGCGGCGAACTCCTCGAATTCCTGTACGGAAAGCTCAATGCGCAGATCACGATAATGGATATGGATGTTTTCGCCGACATCCAGGAACGCAGTCTGGTACCGCTGCTCGGTGAGCGCGTCGGAGCGATGAAACAGATAGGTGATGACCCCCATACGAGAGCAAGCATAAGCGCCTTATGCCTCCTGGTCCAACAGTTCATGCTCGACCGACGAGCTGACATGCCGAGCGCCCGCTCACGGCCCATGAAATCCCGCTCTATGCAATCCTCGGCCGTGGCATTCCCGACCCATTCGGACCAGCAAGCCTGCCGAAACCGTGCCGTGCCCTCCCGGTGAAAGCATCCTGGTGTCCTGCGCGTCCTGTGGCGTCGACATCTTCTCCAACAAGCTTTATGACTTTCCGACAACCGGTTGAGAAAGATACAGGACCAAGTGCACCCTATCTCTGACCTGGAGCTTCTTGAAGATCGAGCCGAGGTGCATCTTCACCGTCCGTTCCGTCATTCCCAGTTGCAACGCGATGTCCTTGTTGCTCGCTCCCGTTGTCAGGGCGAGCGCCACCTCGCGTTCCCGCAAAGTGAGTGTCTCGAAACCCGCGGGGGGATGGCTGACATCGGACGGAATCGACCGACGCAGGGTGCGGATCATCCGCCCCATGACGCCCGGGGGCACCC
>PWNM01000511.1 GCA_003557825.1 Candidatus Hydrogenedentota bacterium
AGTCCGCCGGGCAGAACCAGATGGCGCACAAGCAATCCCCGTTGGGCCACGCCATCGTCATCGACGACCAAATCACCCACTTGACGATGCATTTCGCGAATGGCTGCGTGGTTGGCGGTTGGATAATCGGGAGCCTGGGCAAGTAACTCAGCGATTTCGCCATCGGCAAACTTCATATCCGGCATGTAGATATCAATCACGCCGTCGAGTATCCTGAGCGATTCAACGGTATCATAGCCCCCCGTATTATAGACCAGCGGCTTGGAAAGTCCTTGATCAACAGCGATTGCCAGCGCCTCGAGAATCATGGGGAGCACATGGGTCGGCGAGACGAGGTTGATATTATGGCAACCCATCTTTTCAAGGTTAAGCATGTGTATGGCCAGATCAGCGGGTTCAATGCTGCGGCCTTCTTTCAATGTGCTCAGATCGTAGTTCTGGCAAAACATGCAATGCAGATTGCATCCGGCAAAGAAAATCGTCCCTGAACCATGGCTGCCCACCAGGGGCTGCTCCTCGCCAAAATGGGGGTGGGCGCTGCACAGCAAGGCCGTATCGGCCAACCCGCAATCGCCCTGGACCCCGTCGAGACGACGGGCCTTGCACCGGCGAGGGCACATCGTGCATTCGTCGAGCCATGCACGCGCAATCGCCGCTCGTTTGTTCAGTTCACCCCGTTCATGAAGCGCAATATATGATGGCATATGGTTTCCCATCTGCTTACCTCCTGTTCATAATAATGATTGAAAGGCATGCCTCACAGGTCGAGAGCCATTGCCATGCGAGCCCCTCCTTCGCATGCCCAATACTCGAAATTCCAACCTTTCGGCCGCTTTATCCGGAATAAGTAGAGCGGTATACCGCGCTGCCTTTATACGAGCAGCATTCTTTTCGTATACTTCCGCGCATGCGACACGCCCTATTCCGGTTATTAAACGATACCATAAGCAATCCGGTCTTTGATACCATTGTACCGATATTTTCGGACAAGAATCTGGTCATCATCCCAGGTTTTGTTGCGGTTCTGCTACTGGTCCATTTTGGTCGCCGCTATACGCGAACCTGTATCCTGGCGTTGGTCATAGCGTTGTTATTGGCCGATGTGGGTACGGCTCGGGTGTTTAAGAGCATGTTCCAGATTGAGCGCCCTTACTATACAGTCGAAGATACGCGTATGTTTCGCCATGGACAATGGATCCAAACAAGTCCGTCATGGGGAAAGCTTCTGCCCGAATCCGATCCTTCCTTTCCATCTTCCCATGCCGCCAACACGGCAGCCGTGACCGTAGTGCTCGCCGTACTGCATGGGAAAACGGTGTGGGTCATGGCGCCGTTGACCCTGCTGATCGGGTTCTCTCGTATCTACACCGGCCGGCACTTTCCCATCGATGTCCTTGCGGGATTTGGATGGGGGATGTTCAGCGGATGGCTGGCTCTCAAGGCCAGTTTTTGGGGCGTCCAACGGTTCTGGGGACCTCCCCGACCGGATATCGCCCCACCGACACCGCCCCCACCGGAACGCCTCGCCTTCTACGGCATTCTGGCGGGCTGGACAGCGCTGAATTTCGCCTTTGTTGTATTGAATCTGTTTGATCTGGCCGGCGACGAGGCACAGTATTGGGAGTGGTCGCGGCGACTCGATTGGAGCTATTACAGCAAGCCGCCGCTTATCGCCTATGTCATCGCCATTCTAACCAGTACCAGCGGGGACCAGGAATGGGCCATTCGCAGTGGCGCAGTGTTGTTTTCCTCGGGCGGTTTGGCGCTGCTCTATGGGTTGACCAGGCGCATCGCCCAGAACGAACGGGCCGCCCTTATCGCTGTGATGGCCATGATTGCCATGCCGGCCCTTTGGGCGGGGTCGGTAATTATGACCATCGACCCGCTTCTTGTCTTTTTCTGGACCTTGGCGCTCTACGGATTCCACCGGGCAGTCGCCGGCGATCGGGGAATGTGGGCGCTAACCGGCCTTGCGCTTGGACTGGGTCTTCTATCGAAATACACGATGGTCTTGTTGCTGCCGACCTTTGCGCTGTATCTGGTATTGGTGGACCGCAAATGGTTACGCACCGCGGGACCGTGGTTGGCTCTGGCGTTGGCCGCGGTCCTGCAAGCGGGGGTGGTGTACTGGAACTGGAGCCACAACTGGGTTTCATTCCGGCATACCGCGGCTATTGGCGCAGCCGAGGGGTTTTCCATTCTCCAGGCGCTGGGACGATTCATCGAGTTCTTCGGAGCCCAAGCCGGGATCGTGTCGCCCATCCTTTTTGGATTCATGTTGTGGGCTTGGTGGCGATGCTTGCGACGGTTTCGTGAATCTCCCGACGCCGCCTATCTATCGCTGGCATTTGGGGTGTTGTTCTGTTTCTATGCCGTGGTTTCTTTCACCCATAGTCCACAACCCAATTGGCCCATGGCGGCCTATCCTGCGGCAGCGGTGGCGCTCGGTTGGGTGTGGACCCAAGAACAACGGCCCCGCTGGCAACGGCGTTTGCTCGTCGGCGGGCTGGTGTTGGGCTGTGTCGTCGGTGTGGCGGCCCGATCGACGGACCTGCTCTATATGATGGGCCGCGAACCGAGACCGGGTGAACGAGCCGATCGAATTTATCTACCGGCAGGTATCCGCATCGATCCGGCCCACGACCCCACCAACAAGCTTCGCGGCGGGCGGGAACTCGGCGAGACGCTCAGCTTGTATTTCGCCGACGTTCCGGGTGCGCCATTCCTGGTCAGCAACCGCTATCAGATAACCGCTCTCATGGCATTTTATACGCCCGGAATGCCGAAAGCCTATTGTTTTCCTTTCGGACGCCGGTGGAATCAATACGACATTTGGGGCGGTTGGGAAGCGTTGGAAGGACGGGATGCGCTCTATGTTACGGGCGGCGACGCCGAACAGGCCGAACAGTGGATTGCCGTTATGCTTAGCGCAGGTCTGTTCGAGGAAGGGGAGTTCCTGGATAAGGTAGAGGTAACGCGAGGCCATACGCTGGTTCAGACCTATTCCATCAGCCGAATGCGCACCTACTCGGGGGCCGACATGAAGCCAGAGGATCAGTATTAGACCGAGTCGAGTTGTTCCAGG
>PWNM01000024.1 GCA_003557825.1 Candidatus Hydrogenedentota bacterium
CGATGATACCGGGCCAAACAAGCGATTATCCGCAGTTCACGTTCGGAGAAGGGCGCTAGATTGGATTCAAGAATCATGTCCCGCGCCCGTTTGTGGTGCGAGTTCGGGTCGCGTGCATAGCCGATGTCGTGTAGGTGACCGGCGACCTCCAACAAAAGCCGTGCGTCCTCCGACAGGCCATGCACATCGCGGAGCTGGTCGAACAGGGTCAATGCGATCCAGGTCACCTGGGCTGAATGGGTCGGCTCCGGATCGTAAGGTTCCGCAAACCGGCGTACAGCCTCGATTGTAGATACCGGGGTCGTCTCGGTGTTGTCTTCCATCTATGGTGTCCCTTTGTGGTAGGTTTCATGCCTCTATTATGGTATGCGCTGTGGGATGTACATTCAAACCGGCAGAATTTTTCCGTATGGATTTCGAAAGATCGTCTATTGTGGCGTATCATAGCGATCCGATCCGTGGGAACTGAACACACAAGGAGTACACAGGGTGAGTCAAGGCAATGCCGTTGTCTTTTGTGAACACGAAGGGATGATACTTCGTTGCGTCGAATCCGAAAAAGGGTTGATTCAGTATTGCCTAAACACGGAACGGGATATTGCAGAGCGGGTAGATGGCATTCCGACCCCCATGGTCCAGCTTGCAATCGCCGGGCGGCCCCACGGGGCCATGTCGGCCATGGTCTCCGGGCTTTCGGCCCTGCCCGGTGAAATGACGCTTACCGGATTTGAGGACTCCGAGGAGGCCGTACGATTTCACTACGGTCATAAAGATACGGGCCTGGTCGTTGAGGTAACTCTTGAGAAGATGGCCGGCGCGGCGGTGCTTCGGTCGCACACGCGCGTTCGAAATGAAGGTAGCGAGCCGGTGGTGTTGAACCATCTTTCTTCGCTATGCGTGCAAGGCATCGCCTCGGACGGTCTGTTACCCTGGCACGATCCGCGCAAGATACGCGTCCACTATTGCGTGCAGACCTGGGAAGGCGAAGGCCAATGGCGGTCGGGCGACCTCGAATCGCTTGGGGTCTATCCCGCTTCGGTCCATCCGGAGACGGGCACGTTCCATTTGGCCTCCGTGGGTAGTTTTAGCACGGCCCGGTTCCTGCCCATGGTGGTCGTCGAGGATTGCGAAACGGGCAAGGTCTGGTATGTTCAGATCGAGACTTCGTCCAGCTGGCACATTGAGGTAGCCCATCGCGGATCATGGACCGATGACCGAGGCGCGCTCTTTCTCCATGCCGACGGGGCGGATGAACGCCACTTGGGATGGGCCCATGAACTGAAGCCCGGTGAGGTTTTCGATGCGCCGCCCGCCGCTGTTGGTTGTTGTCGGGGCGGGTTTCAGGAAGCCATTCATGAACTGACCCGCTACCGACGGTTGCACCGCAAACCTCCTCCCGCATGGTCAGGCGAGTGTCCGGTAATATTTAACGATTACATGAACTGCCTCTGGGGCAATCCGACGCGGGAGCGGCTTGAACCGTTGGTCGCCGCTGCAGCTCAGGCCGGTGCGGAGGTGTTTTGCATCGACGCCGGCTGGTTTGGCGGCCGCGAGGAATCCTGGGGCAGCAACCTGGGCATTTGGGAGCCAAGTACCGACCGTTTCGGCGAAGGCGGTTTACAGGGCATGCTCGATGACATCCGAGCCCAGGGTATGGTTCCCGGCCTCTGGCTCGAGATGGAGGTGTGCGGCGAACAGACCCCTATCGCTCGAAATTCTGATGAATGGTTTTTGCGGCGTCATGGTCAACGAGTGAATGGGGGCCCGCGATTGTTCCTCAATTTTGCCCATCCCCCCGTGTGTGATTATATGCACGGCGTAATCGATCGGTTAGTCGATATGGGGGTGGGTTTCATTAAGAATGATTACAACGAATGCGTCGGTCTGGGCGACGATACATTGGGGACTACGGCGGCGGATGGTCTGTTGACTCACAGCCGGGCGTTTTACTCGTTTATCGACGAGGTCCGTGCGCGGCATCCCAAGCTCATTATCGAGAACTGCGGCAGCGGAGCCATGCGCGAAGACTATGGCATTCTCTCGCATTTCCATATACAAAGCTCGACCGACCAGGAGATCCACCGGCTCATGCCGGCGGTCATCGCAGGCTCGCTGGCTGGGGTCCTACCCGAACAACTCGGCATATGGTCCTACCCCTATCCCCATCTGTTTTTTGAAAGGGATTCGGCCGATGTCCTTGACTCGCCCGATTACCAAGCCCGCATGGCCGATGGCGAGGAGACCATTTTCAATCTGGTGAATGGTCTCTGCGGCAACGTCTTCCTATCGGGGCGTATTGACAAGGCGGACGCACGCAATCAGGCGCTCATCCGCGAAGGCATCGCTATATACAAACAAGAACGGTCCCACATTCACCATGCCCATCCGGTATGGCCTTTGGGGCTTCCCCGTATCAATCACTGTAACGCCTGGACCGCAGTCGGACTGGCCAATGACGAAAACAGCCGCATCCTTTTGGCCGTGTGGCGGCTCGATAGCGGCGAACCGACTATGACCATGCCCATACCGGGTTGGGCGGGCAGTCCGGCGACCGTCCGACAGCGCTACCCTGAGTCCGGATATGCTGTTCCCATTGCTTACCAATGGCAGACCGGCATGTTGACCGTCGAATTCCCCAAATCAAACATGGCTCGGTATTTTGAACTACGCCGGGCATAACCGAACAACGGAATAGGAGCACACACACCATGGCTACGATTTACCGCGATAACGATGCCAGCATCGAGGCATTGAACAACCGCCGTATTGGCGTCATTGGATACGGCAACCAGGGTCGGGCCCAGGCCTTGAACATGCGCGACAGCGGGCTGGATGTACTGGTCGGCAATATTGAAGATGACTATGCCGTTCAGGCCAAATCCGACGGGTTTGATGTGATGTCCATACCACAAGTGGCGCGAGAGGCCGATGTGCTGCTCATTCTCATTCCCGACGAAGTCCAACCGGCTGTGTTCGAGCAAGATATTACGCCCCATCTGAATGCCCAGGATGTGCTCTGCTTTGCCAGCGGCTACAACATTTTCTTCCGACAGATTCCGCTGCCCGACACCATCGACG
>PWNM01000610.1 GCA_003557825.1 Candidatus Hydrogenedentota bacterium
AGGTTCCATGAACCATGGCGAACAGGTTGTACGGCCAGCCCGGCCGACGGGGGCGTCGGTAGCAGTGGGTCACTTCGGAACGTTCGCATAACACCTTAGCCACGGCATCAACTTCCCTATCGGGAACGTTCCATACGCTCATTCCGTTGGCCCTAATACCGACTGCTCGGTGATTGACTCGGGCTCCCATGCGCCGGATGATTCCTTGATCGACCCATTTCCTAAGTCGGTCCATAACAACCTGTTCCGAAACGCCCACCGCCTTGGACAATTCCCGATAGGGACATTCAACGAGCGGAAGCCCTCCACTCGTGAGTCGGATAAGCTCTTTTTCCCAAGGCGCAAATGGGCCCATCACTGCCCCCCGGACAGATCAAACCGGACGCGGATCTTGTAGGTCTTTTCTGATGGGAACGATGCCGCCTCGATAACGCCCGGTTCGTTGCGGATGGCCATAACAATGGCCTCCAACCGTTCCTGTGAGGATGCGATTACCGTGAACCAGAGGTTATAGGCGTGGTCCCGTTGATAGTTGTGCGTAACCTCCGCGAAGCCGTTGATGCGATCCGCCACCTGTTCCAGCCTTTCCGGTTCCACTTGGGCGGCGCATAATGTGCTCACGTAGCCCAACCGGTGGAGATCGAAGATGGGTCCAATGCCCCGGATTCGGCCGGTGGCGTGTAGTCGTTTTACCCGATCTAGGACATCGGCTTCCGACAATCCCAACCGTTCGCCCAGCTCCGCATAGGGCTGTGGTGAGATGGGAAAACCTTCCTGAAGCACATCCAATAACCGACGATCCTGCGCATCGGAGGTCATTCGAGGCCAATCTCCTTGTCGGTTAGGTAGCAAGCGGGATCCGGAGCCCACAGGTCGCCCGTGACGGCCTCGGCCCGAACTCGGAAGTTACCGCCACAGACGCCCAGCCATTTGCAGGCGGCGCACCGGCCGGTAACATGCCGTTTCTTTTCCTTGATCTGCATGAGTAGCTGGTTTTCCGGATCGGTCCAGATGGCTCCAAAATCGCGCTCGCGCACATTACCGACTGTCAGATGCCGCCAGAACTGATCCGGGTGGACCGAACCGTCCCAGGACACGCATCCGATACCCAGTCCAGACGAGTTGCCGCCATTGTATTGCAGCAGCTCATAAACCTCTTCAGCCCGATCGGGGTTCTCGCGGAGCAATCGGAGATAGACATAGGGCCCGTCGCAGTGGTTGTCCACCGTGAGAACCTCCTTGGGAAGCCCTCTGCGATGCAGGTCGGCCGTGTGGTCGATGATCTGATCGACAACGGCGCGGGTCTGTTCGTGGTCGAGGTCCTCGGCAACCAGTTCGCTGCCTCGGCCCGAGTAGACCAGGTGGTAGAAGCAGACACGGGGGATATCTTCATCTTCGAGTAATTGGAAAATCCCCGGGATCTGGTCGGCATTCCGGCGGTTGATGGTGAAGCGAAGGCCCACCTTCAACCCGGCCTCCCGACAGGCGCGGATACCCGAAATAGCCCGGTCAAATGCCCCGTCGCTTCCCCGAAACGTGTCGTTTACTTCGCGAAGACCATCTAGGCTCACTCCCACATAGGATAAATTGAATGCCTTGAGCCGTTCCGCCTTTTCGGGGGTGATGAGGGTCCCGTTGGTGCTTATAACCGCACGTAACCCCCGATCCGTCGCATGAGCAATGAGTTCAAACAGATCGGGCCGCATGAGGGGTTCGCCACCGCTGAACAAGATCACGGGAACCCCAAATTCGGCAAGCCCATCAATGAGTCGCAGCCCTTCGGCGGTGTCGAGTTCGTTTTCATATGCCCGGCATTCGGATTGGGAGTAGCAATGAACGCAACGCAGGTTGCAGCTCCGCGTACAATTCCACACCACCACCGGCTTCTTATCTACCGAGAACTGGAGCAGGTGGCTGGGCAGCTTTCCGGCCTTGCGTCCGTAGCGAAGCACATCGGATGCCTCGACCGTCCCACAGTACAGCTTACTGATTCCGATCATAATAAAACCATTCCATTCGAAAGTTTATCAAGATAGGGTACTTTAACACAGCGCTATGCCTGATTGCAGCATTCCTCAGGAATCCGAGGTCCAACGGGGAGGCCTTTTTGCTGCTGCATCGCGATATCCTTCGTAAAAGGAATGAACCAGTACAAGACGGCTCATCCGGGTAAACAAGCGGCTATCCGCAGCCAGTCTTCGGCATAGCCCCGAGCAGACGGATGCTACAACCCCACGGCCAAGACTGCGCCATCGAGCGAGCAGCGATGCATAGCGATGACGTAGAAGATCCGTATGCCCACGGCTGATAAGTGTATGTAAGGAATATCCTTCCCCATAAAGCCGGGTTTTCTCGGCTTCCATTGACGCGTGCAACCAAATGTAAGCGCACGCTTGCTTGTTGTAAAACCCGGCCATGCCGCTCTGTTCAAGTCGGAGAGCGAGTTCCACGTCCTCAAGTCCGGAACACGGTAGCGTCGTATCGAATCCGCCGGCGTCGAAGACCTTTTCCCGGGGAAGACTTAGGTTATGGGCGCGCCAATCCGGGAACCTCAACGGTTGATTCCGTACAAACTGACGGGCTGTGGTCAATTCGTACTGCCGGGTGAAGATACGGGGTTCAATCTGAGGGTGCAACTCGAGTCGTCCAATCACGGCGCAGGTTCCGTCGCGCGTTTCTTGAGCCCGTACGTGCCCCTCGACGAGTTTGGGTCCCGCAAGGAGGTCGTCGTCCAGAAATAACACCCACCGTCCTTGGGCTTCCTGTGAACCGGTATTGCGGGCCTTGATTATCCCGCCTTCTTCTTCGTTGATAATCCGTAATCGGACTGGACTTCCCGCCGCATACCGCTCGATCACGCGCTCGCCTTCGAGGGTCGCCTCAGGTCGGGTCTCGACGACGATTACTTCGAATCGCGCCGAGGGATAGGATTGGATCTCAAGATGGGCCAGTACGGTGGGCAGCATCTTGGCCCGATTTGCCGTGACGATGATGACGCTTACGTCAATATCGTGTGATTCCATGGAGGTCCCTGCGATGTGGTGGTTCAAACTATCCACAGATTATCATAGCACAACCCCGTAGACATTCTGCAGTATTATCGATTTGGAATGGACAACTCCGTAGTGACCCTGGCTCATGATGCATGAATACCGGTAATCCGGGTACCATAGGGCCTTGGTTTCCAGCAGCAATATCAACTTCATGGAGGTCGGAATGAAGGCATTAGCGATATGTGGCAGTCCGCGGAGAGAAGGCAACACGGAGTTCCTGTTGAAGCGAGCATTGCAGGTCTTGGAGAAAGGAGGAATTTCCGGTGAGTTGGTCCGGTTGGCCGAGCGCCGGATCGAACCTTGCACGGCCTGCGGTATTTGTCGCGAGCGTAAAGACCGGACCTGTTCTATCGAACACGATGATTTTCACGAGGTGTTTGAACAGATGCAGGCGGCTGATATCATCATCACAGGCTCTCCAGTTTATTTCGGGTCCGCCACACCGCAGATCATGGCCCTCCTCGACCGGGCGGGTTACGTCTCCCGGGCCAACGGCAACCTGTTTTCACGAAAACTTGGCGGTCCTGTGGCAGTCGCCCGCCGGGCTGGACAGAATTTTACTTTTGGGCAGATGCTCTATTGGTACCTCATCAACGACATGGTAGTCCCCGGCTCGAGCTATTGGAACGTGGCCTTTGGCGCGGGACCAGGCGATGTAGAACAAGATGACGAAGGCGTGCGAACGGTTGAACGGTTTGCCGAAAACTTGGTCTGGCTGGCCCAGGCATTGGGGTAGTTCCTCGCATGTATTGTGGTGGCTTGGTTGATACTGGTCCGCTTGCGTCCAAGGCGGTATGCCTAAATGTAGACGTAATGAGCTTTGGCATGGCCATGTTTTCGGCAAAAGCGTCATAGTTAACCGAATGCCAATGCTGTACTTGATCCACAGGGTCTCAATAGCGAATGATATCCTATGTACAGATAATAAACCGGTGATGGGTAGTTCAAGGAATGAAAACAAGCGCTACCGAGCTGATGTGCCCTAAGTTATTCTCGACGCTTGTCTCGAATATCCTACTGGCGGGAAAGAAGCGGTGGCATTGGCTTTACAGATTCTCAACGGCGAAGCAGTCGACAAAGAGATTGTTTTGCCATCCCGTTTGTTCACTCCCGAGAATATTGAAGCAGGCGGTGAGTGGTTAGAGAATCTTTTCGACGCCTTTTGATCTAGGCGGATAGGAGCATATGGTGACCCAACTGCATGGTGATTGTTTTCCTTACAAGAGATGGGGCAGCTTTGTTGTCATGACCCTTATCTGCACGACGGTCTTGCTCGGTTGCGCTCGATCGGTCCATGATGAAGCGGCCGCGGGGAATCTCGAAGCCGTCGAAGCCATGATCGCTGAGGACCCGAATTTGGTGAATGAGCCAGGCTTCAAAGACATGACGCCGCTGCACTATGCCGCGTCTCGGGGGAGAGCCGAGGTGGCAGGGTTTCTTATCGAGCATGGAGCAGACCTTGATGCACGCAATAGCACCGGTCTGACTCCATTGCATGGAGCCGCTTGGTGGAACCGTACGAACGTAGCGGAGATATTGCTCGAGGCCGGTGCAGATATTGAGGCACGCGACCATTTTGGCGACACTCCCCTCCATACCGCCGCCACCCAGGGAAGGGTGCCGGTAATTAACCTTTTGGCGCAACACGGAGCCGACATCGAGGCCCGGAATGACGAAGGGCTGACACCTCGAGAGCTTGCTGTTCGCCATCGGAATGACCAAGCTGTATCCCGTCTCGACGAATTGCTGGCCGCCCAGTAAGCACGACTGCTAATAGGAGCCATGACCATTACCCCCCATACCCGAGGCCTTATTTGTGTCATCACCGCCACGGTGCTGTGGAGCACTGCCGAGGTCGTTGTACGGACCATTGTGGACGAGATCACCCCGATACAACTTGCGACCATGCGCTTCAGTCTTGGCGCTGCTTTCCTTCTCGTAGCGCTGCCGTTGGTCATGAGAAACCGGCAACTTCGGTTTGATCGTCCTGTCATTCTTCATGGACTGTGGATTGCCATCTTCGGCATGTTCTTCACAAGCCTTGGTCTTCAGTTTGCGCTGAAACATGCCGGAGCGGGCATCGTAGCCGCGGTGTGGGGAACCAACCCCCTGGTTGTGATGGCTCTCTCCGCGCTTGTATTGCGCGAGCCCCTTACCCGGTCGCGGTCAATAGGCGTCACCGCCGGTCTCCTCGGTATCGTCATCCTGGCCATGAGCAAACCTTCCGATACGTTTAGTATCCTTGGGTTGATGCTGGCCGTGGTGGCCAGTTCCAGCTTTGCCTTTTTCACCGTGTTCGTCAAACGTTTTGCCGGGCAGTATGCCGGCTTGCCGTTCACGGCCTTATGCTCGGGTTTTGGCGCCATGTATCTGATGCCTTTGATGATCATCGAAGGGCATACCGACACCCTGTATCAGTTCAACTCCCTGTGGTTGCCGCTGCTCTATTTGGGTATCTTCCCTACCGGGGTTTCGTACCTCCTGTTTTTCACCGGCCTCGAGCATGTTGATGCAACCCAGGCCGCCAGTATTATAATGCTAAAACCTCCGCTTGCTGCGGTGCTTGCCGCCGTCTGGCTCGGGGAACCCGTCACATGGAATCTGGTCGCTGCCATGGCCCTGATTTTGGGCGGGCTATACCTCGTCATCGTAGCTCAGCGTCGCCAGCTTCCACCCGAAGCGACTATAAAACCGGCGCCGGAAGTGTCCCAAGGATAGGCCAGGCATAGGAGGAGCACGAAGTTATTTTGCCTCTGTGACTTAGTCAAGGTATGATAGAGCCTAGTTTCCCCCCGGACTTAAATAGGGAATAATTGCATCTGTTCTCATAAGAGAACGTGCAACTCACATGATCACGTGAAAAGGAGTTGTTCGTCATGTTTGAACTGCTGAATGCCGTTCCACCCGATCCCATCATGGGATTGACCGAGGCCTTCAAAAACGATCCAAATCCGGACAAAATAAACCTTGGTGTTGGCGTTTACAAGGATTCACAGGGAGCCACGCCCATTCTGGCCACGGTTAAAGAGGCAGAACGTCGTTTGATCGATTCAGAGAAAACAAAATCCTATCTCGGAATCGATGGATCGCCCGAGTTTGCCCAAGCAGTCCAGGAACTCATATTTGGGCTGGAGCATCCTTTAGTCAGGGGACATCGGGTGGTTACTGCCCAGACGCCGGGTGGAACGGCTGCGCTCCGAGTCGCTGCGGATCTGATCAAGCAAAAGTTTCCCGAAACGACCGTATGGCTGAGCGATCCCACCTGGGCCAATCACCATAGCATTTTTACCGCAGCCGGTTTGGCTGTACGAAAATACGCCTATTATAGCGCTGAGACCAAAGACGTCGACTTCGAACGGATGGTTGATTCCTTAAAGGAGGTCCCAGCCAGCGATGTCGTGGTGCTACACGGCTGTTGCCATAATCCCACCGGCGCCGATCCCGACCTGAATCAGTGGAAGGTGCTCGAGGAAGTCATCGAAGAGCGGGGATGGTTGCCCATTATCGACTTTGCCTATCAGGGATTCGCCGATGGCATCGAGGAAGACGCTCAAGGATTGCTCCAGCTTCTCACGCCCGGCTGTGAGGCCATCATCTGTTCGTCCTTTTCAAAAAATTTTGGGATCTACTGTGAGCGTGTGGGAGCCCTTTCTGCTATAGGTTCCACTGCCGAGGCAACACAAATTGTTCATGGACATATCAAACGTAGCATAAGGGCAAATTATTCAAACCCGCCCTATCATGGCGCGGCGATTGTTTCTATCATCTTGAATGATCCCGAATTGCGCCGTCAATGGGAAGGCGAAGTGGACGAAATGCGGGATCGAATTGGCTTGATGCGCGAACTCTTCGTGAAAACACTAAAAGAAAAAGGCGTCAAGCATGATTTCTCCTTTCTTGCCGAGCAACGTGGGATGTTCTCCTTCTCAGGATTGACCAAAGAGCACGTGGCGGCATTGAAGGAAAGGTATGCCATCTACATTGTGGACAATGGGCGAATCAATGTAGCCGGTATGACCGAGTCCAATATGGATTACCTGTGTATGGCCATCGCGAATGTGCTACAAGAAGGCTGAGTACAGTCTGAGCAAAATTTTATGAGGAGGTAACGTCGATATGGATGCAATAGAAGCTCTTAAGACACGTCGTTCCGTTCGATCCTTTAAGCCCGATCCGGTCCCCACCGAGGCGGTTGAGGATATTGTGGATTGCGGGCGTCTAGCGGCGACAGCCATCAACATCCAGCCATGGGAATTTGTCGTGGTTCAGGATGAGGGGGTTCGAAAACGCATTGCCGATGCGACGGATCATGGCAAATTTATCGCGGAGGCGCCGGTCTGCATCGTGGTCCTATGTAAACATGGGAATTATTATCTTGAAGATGGCTGCGCTGCCACGCAGAATATACTCGTCGCGGCTCATTGCCATGGGCTGGGATCGTGCTGGGTGGCCGGTGATAAGAAAAGCTATGCAGAGGCCATCCGCAAGATGCTGGGCGCGCCAGACGGCCATGTTGTCGTCAGCCTCATTCCCATTGGGTACCCCGTTGAACCGGGTAATCCGCCCAAACGACCTCTCTCCGAGGTTCTACATTGGGAAAAGTATTAACTGTCACAACCGGAATTACTGCCATGCCCGCGCCGCAGCCTATAGCTGTTGCGCGGGCATGTTCATCTAGGGGCGGTTCCGCCGATTGGGGCGTCTATTTGGTATGATGAATATGGGCCACGTGCGTATGATGGACATTTGATTGGAGGCGGGTTCCACGATGATCAAATTTAACTGTGCCGAATGCGGAAATCCGTTTCGCGTACCCGATGAGTTTGCTGGTCGGGCGGGGCGGTGTAAAATATGCAGTGCCGTAATTGTCGTCCCCCAATCGGATGGAAGCGTTGGCGTCGACCATGCCACGCCTGCGTGGGTCGACCATTTCGAGCGTATCATCGGGCATACCGAACAGATGCGCCGAGAGGAAGCCCTTCGTTTTAAGGCCCTTTATACCCGCTATCAGGAGATCAAAAAGTACGCAAGATCCCTTCGACAGCAGGAAGAGCAGTGGGCCCATGTGAATGCACGGCTTGAAGAGGCCCATGAAGAGCTTAACAAGGTTTCCGACGAATTGGATGCCGCACGCAAGGCTCAAGGCGCCGCCGAGTCGGAACGGGATCATTTCAAAACGGAGCTTGCGGAGCTTCGGCAATCTTTAGACGATGAGCGGGAGGCGAGAATCGCCACGCAGGAATCGCTTGCTGTTACGCAAGTCAAGGCCGAAGAGGCGGCAAATCTCAAAAATGAATGCAACCAGCTTCGCACGGAACGCGATGAAGCCCAAGCAACCATAGCCTCATTACGCGAAGAGCTTCGAACACTTGAGGCCACATCCGATCCAGAAGCGGCCCATGCCCGGCTCATAGAGCTGCATGACCAGATCGATGCCCTTCGCCGGCAGGCAGATGAAGAACGAGCCGGCCGCAATATCTTTGCTTCGCGTATGGCGGATATGAGCGCGCACAATGCCCGTCTTGAGGAAACCATTACGGCTGCCGAAGCAAGCCTTACGCAATACAAGGCCGCGAAGGCCGAGATCGAAGCACGAGCTGGACAGATTCAGGAACACCTCGACGACGAACGGACGGACCATGCTGAGCTTCGAGGTCGATTCGAGGCTTTGAAAGAAGAGCAACAGCGCCTTGCGGACGAACTCACCGCCGCACGGGAAAGGCGCGATGAACACGAAAGGGCCCTCAATTCCACCATAGCGCGTTTGGCCCGGCAGGAGGAGGAACTACGACAGGCCAACGCGGAGAAAGAACGGCTCTCGGCTGCCATTGCTCCCGACGATGAGACCGGGCGAGAAGCGTTGAAAGCGCGTCTCGTCGAGGCCCATGAGGAAGAGGAGTGGCTCGTAAGTCAGGTGGCGGAAGCAAATCAGGCCTTGGGATCATTGAACGAGCAACTCGCCGTCCTTGAGAAGGAAAAGGTCGACCTGGCAAAGGCTCTCGTCTATCTTCGCACCGGCAACGAATTGTTACAGGCGCAACTCACTGAACTGATGGTTCGTCATGAGGATGTTGATTCCGCCTACCGCGAACGGGACGAGGCCCTCGATCACCTTCGTGAGGTCGAGACGCAGCTGGAGCGGATAAAGGCCGAATATGAAGCGGCCTATCAAAGCAGCGATTCCTCCGAATCCCAGGCTGCCCAAGCCGCGCTTGAGGCCGAACGGCATGCGGAAGAAGCCGATGCCCTTCGAGCCCAGGTCCAAGCCCTTGAAGAGGAGCGAGATACGCTTCGCGTACGGTCCGAACAAGCCGAAAGACACGTCGAAGAACTGGAGGCGGAATGCGCCGGCGTGTCCGATATTCGGCACCGCGCCGATGCCTTGGCCAATGAGCTATCCGCTGCGCGGGCGGCCCGCGAAGAGAGCGCCCTTGCCGTGGAACGCATCGCCGCGGAACTGGCGTCTTCCTCAAAACACCTTGGATCCGTTGAAGAGCATACCGGGCATCTCGAACGCCAAATCGAAGCGCTGACGCAAGAACGGGATGCCGCTCAACGCGACGCAGAAACTCTCCAGCAGCGGATCGCGGAGTTGGAGGACAATCTGGCTTTTGGCGGAGGTCAATCCTCAGAAGCACACGCTCCGACTGGAACCGACGACGACACGCTGATTCCAGAGTTACTCGACGACTCGGACAACGAGATCATAGATGTCCTTATGCGTTTTATGAAGAGCGACGATGATCAATCCGATAGAGAAGGATCGTTATAGCGATGTATAGGTTGGACAATTTCCGGGCGGCACGCCCTGGAGATGCAGCATGGCCCCTGATCATGACTCCGACACGGTGAAAGGATAGGTTTATGCAGTTCCAATGGCATATAGGAGTTGCCTTACTCATTCAAGGCGTGTTGGCGGTTACGGCAGGGGAGACCGATGGCGATCGCGTTGATGCCCTGCCCGATCCGTTTCGGTTCAATGACGGGACGCGTGTCGAGAATCGGCACGACTGGGAGCTTCGGCGAACCGAAATAACGGAGCTGTTGCTCGATATCCAATATGGACAGCTACCCGATGATCCCGGTACGGTGTCCATCGTGTCCAGCGAGCCGGACGAATCAATCTACAATGACCGTGTCCGTCGGAGGAAGGTCACCCTTGCATGGGGACCCAAGCAGCAGGTTCGGCAAACCCTTACCATCGATTTTCCCGTGGAGTCCTCTGGTCCCTGCCCCCTGATTTTGCGGATCGGCGATGGCGAACCCGATCCTGGAGCCGGCGCCCAGCGTGGATATATATTCGCATCCTTTAACCATCGGGAAATGGATCCCGATCCTGATGGAAAGGATTTCAAGGGGCCTGTACAAGAAGCCTATCCCGACGATCTGGCGTGGGGCAGTATTGCTGTATGGGCCTGGAGCGCATCCCGTGCGCTGGATTATCTACTCACGTTACCGGAAGTGGATCCGGCACGCACCGTAATCACAGGCCATTCGCGTTGCGGAAAAGCCGCCCTGTTGTGCGGAGCTCTGGATGACCGGTTCGTCATCGTTGCCCCCAACGGGTCTGGATGCGGCGGCGCAGGCACCTACCGTATTCAAGGCGAAGGCTCCGAAACCCTCGAAGCGATCACCCGTACGGATCGGTTTGCGGCCTGGTTCCATCCGGATTTCCGCCGCTTTGCCGGCCGTGAGGAAGAGCTTCCATTTGATCAGCATTTTCTACGAGCCCTTGTCGCGCCACGGGCGGTTATATCGACCGATGCCTTGAGCGACCATTGGGCCAATCCAAAAGGCACGCAAGCGGCGTATCAAGCCGCTCAACCGGTTTTTGATTTCCTTGGCGTATCCCAGAACAACGCGCTACATTTCCGTGAGGGTGGCCATGCCTTCAATGCCGAGGACTACGGGGCATTGCTGGACTTCATGGAGGCCTTTTTCGAGGGGCAATCGCCAGGCGAATCATACAGGGAGTTGCCTTTCCCATATTTCCAACCTGAGCTGCCTTGGCTCGATACCATCCCAGGCTGAACCACAGGAGACAGACCCATGGCGAAGAAGTCAAAGCGCATCGATGTAAATACTGAACCAGAACCGTTGTCACATAACCCCTTTGCCGAACTCAGTGGCGCCGATGTGCCTGCTCCGGAGCCCGAGTCCACCCAAGAAGAGCCGGGCCAAGAATCGGCATTCCGCATCGGTCGCACGCGAAAGGGTGGATTTGCGTTGTCAGTCGAACGTCGTCCCGGTGGCAAGGTCGTAACTGTACTGGACAATGTCGAGGGCGACGCGGAAGCGCTGCTCCGGCTATTGCGAAAGCGCTGTGGCGCTGGCGGCGCTGTCCGCGAAGGCGCCATTGAAATCCAGGGCGACCACCGCGAACGTATCGAGGCGCTTCTCAATTCTGGAATCGAGTAGTCCGCCCAGCACGAATTAAAATTTCAGATCTCAGATCTCAGATCTCAGATCCCAAATTGGGTCTCAGATCTCGCCGTCATATGGGATGGAGCTATCCCAGGGCAACATCTAAAATCATCATGAGCGTAAATCCGGTCATCACGCCAATGGTGGGGATATCCGTGTCGCCCTTGCGCTGGGCTTCCGGGATTAACTCCTCTGCGACGACGAAGATCATCGCGCCGGCAGCGAAGGCCAATGCATACGGTAGGATTGGACGCATTAATATGACGGCCGCTGCACCAACTACACAGGATATAGGTTCGACAAGGCCTGACAGTTGGCCATACCAAAAGCATTTCAACCGTGAAACACCTTCGCGCCGAAGCGGCATGGCCACTGCGGTGCCTTCTGGCAGGTTTTGAATCCCAATACCAATGGTCAATGCGATTGCGCCCGCCATTGCCGCTCCCGGAATACCGCTGGCCACTGCTCCAAATGCAACACCAATCGCCAATCCCTCTGGTATGTTGTGGAGGGTGATGGCCAAGACAAGTAGCGTGCTACGGCGCCATGAGGTCGGGATACCCTCCGCCTCAGACATGGCCAACCGGGGATGGACATGGGG
>PWNM01000182.1 GCA_003557825.1 Candidatus Hydrogenedentota bacterium
GGTCGTCCGTCTCCAACATCCAGGCATCCACTGCGGCGCGCATCCGTTCAAGATGTTGCAGATAAGCCGGGTCTTCCGCCAGGTTATGGAGTTCTTCTGGATCGGTGTGCAGGTCGTAGAGTTCTTCATGCTCCCGCCGGAAGATGCTCGCCAGCACGCGGTACTGCTCGGGGAATTCGTCTTTCCCTTGAATCGCGGCTTCATAGGCATGGTTGCCCCAGCCCGGCGTGGGGAAGGCGTCCGCCGGCCCGGCAAAATAAATCTCCGGCGGCAATTGCCCGTCCATTTCCAACAGCGACGCCGGGTCTTCATCCCAGGTGCGCTCGTGCATCAGGTGGCGGATGTAATGGAACCGGCCGTCCCACACGGCGCGGGTCGGGTAATACTCGAGCGGGTTGGGCCCGTGGGCGTTGTGTTCGGCAAAGACGTAGTCCCGCCAATCGAGGGGATCATCCCCGGCGGTGAGCAGAGGCCGCAGCGATTGGCCGTGGACCCCGTCCGGGATGTCCACCTCCGCGTAGTCGAGGATGGTGGGCATAATGTCCAAATGGCTGACCAGGGCCCGGGAATGACGGGCCGGTTGGGCCGCCGGCGGTTTGACGATGAAGGGGACCCGGATGCCCTTGTCGTAGGCCGTCGCCTTGGCGCGGTGGTAACAAAACCCCTGGTCGCTTGTGAAAAACAGGAGCGTGTCCTCGTAAAGGCCCATCTCCTCGAGCACCTCGAGGTAGGCCGCCACGGTGAGGTCGCACAGTTCGACCGTGTGGTAGTACTCGGCCAGATCGGCGCGCATGAGCGGGGTATCTGCCAGGTACCCCGGCACATCCACTTGAGCGGTGTCGGGCAGCGGCAGGTCCCACCGCTCAACGGCAGGCCGCATGAAGGGCCGATGGGTCCAGTTGATGTTGGCCATGATGAAAAAGGGACGGTCGTCGCGGGCATCGAGGAACTGCCGGAACGCGGCCTTGATCTCGTCGGACACGGTGTTCGTGTAGCGGTGCTGGAAGGGGAACTTCCACATGGGGCTCAGGTGGAACTTGTCCGTAATGCCCGTGTAATACCCCGCCTCGTTGAGCAGCTCGGGCAGGGTCGGAATGTCTTCGTGGACTCCCACCGGCTCGATCTCGCGAAATCGGGTCTCGGGCCCCAGGTCTTCCTCGGGCGCGTCGATGGTCGGGGTGTGCACGTTGCGCCACACGCCGTTGGCGTGGCAGTGCATGCCCGTAAGCAGGGCGCAGCGGCTCGGTGCGCAGGACGCGCTCGACGCGAAGCCGTTGTCGAACAACACGCCTTCCCGGGCGAGGCCGTCGATATGGGGCGTGTCGATGCCGGGCGTTCCGAGGCATCCCAGATGGGCGCTCTGGTCGTCCGTGAAAAAGACGATCACATGGGGACGCCGGCCCTCGTTGTGATTCCTGCCGGCATGAGGGTACCCTGCCGGGGTCGTGGCTCCGGCCGTGTTCACCCCGGACTGCGCAATGGCGCCCAATCCCAAGGCCCCCGCGCCGATGCTGCTCATAAAGGTTCGTCGGGTCACTTCGGTCATGATGGCCCTCCTCCGTGTGGTTCCTCGCGCCAGTCTACCATACCACTAGCGGTGAGCCAACTAAAGCGGCGCAGAAAAAAGCAAAACGGACGGGATACCAGGATGAACTGAGATAAGGGGCTAACCATCCGGATGTATCCTGTCATCCCGTCCAAAGACTCTGTGGGCTCTGTGGTGGATTACGTTTTAACCACAGAGGGCACGGAGAGAACCACCGATCGGACAGGATAACCAGGATAACCTTGGATACCGTTATTTTATCCCGGTTTTATCCTGTCATCCCGTCTACAAAAAAAGCAACGGCGATATCCATCCCATCAGAATTTGAATTGTTGCGTACCGTTCTGATAGAACGCATATATTGTTGGGAACATTGGTACAAACCAGGAGGAACCACCCATGAAACATGTCTCGAAACTGTCCAAAGGCAAGAACCTTCCCGCGAAAGCGACCACCCCGGGCGGCGGGAACCCGAAAGACGGACTTTTCAAGTAACGCGCAACGGTATTCGGTATGGGGAGCGGGCCATCCCGCTCCCTTTTTTTGTCTCCGTGGGTGCTGCGGTGGGTTGATGTTCTACCACAGAGGGCACGGAGAGAACCACCGATCGGACAGGATAACCAGGATTGCTTTGGATACTGTTTATAACATCCCGGTGAATCCTGGTATCAGGTCTTATTTCGCTTGTTCCATGAGGTCAAAATAGGGGCGCGGCTAACCCGAGCCAAGGCCGGCGGGGACGACGGGTTTGAGTTCGGCCAGTAGGGTCTCGGGGGCGATATCTTGTCCGTGGGGCCACGTCACGGCGCCCAGGATCACATCCACCTGATTGAAGTATGCTTTGTCCTTGAGTTCGCAGAACACGCCGTGGTCCAAATAGGGCTTCAGATCGAACACGCCCTGCCGACCGTCCTCGATCTCGACGTAGATCTCATAGTCGTCCAATGGACGCACCTTTTTCACATCCCAGTGCATAACATCCTCACAATGGATCAATTCGGTACGGCATTTCGCCTGCAACGGCCAGCTGCCAGTCAGCCATCAGTTCATCTCGATGCAGTTCCATCCATGCCTGGACCAGACGAAGCTGTTTTCGTGGCAGGTCCCCTGCTAGTATTTCGCCATCGTCTATGCCTAATGACGCTTCGAATTCAGCATAGCGCGCGTGAATATGCGGTACATCGTGATGCTGATTATCCAAAAAGTACATCCGTATAATGATCCCGTAGAACATCGAGATTACGGGCATCAGTGTAGACCTCCGTGTCGGCCAAAACGTGTGATTAGGTAGCCTTGTATATGCCTGTTGTGTAGTGGTTCGACGAATACAAAGCCGTTTTACTTGTCAATATATCCATGCAGCTAAGCATACCCATGGCCGAACAATCAGTCAAGGTCGGCTGCGAAATCCTTCGACAGGATAACCAGGATAAACTGGGACAAGGACCTAACCATCCGGATGTATCCTGTCATCCTGTCCAAAAAACGCTGTGTCCTCTGCGGTAGATAACTAACC
>PWNM01000245.1 GCA_003557825.1 Candidatus Hydrogenedentota bacterium
ATGGGTCGGATGGCCGACCACGATGCGTACGCCTGGGTTGGCCAGGTCTTCCAGGCGTTCGATGTTGTTGGGGTTGTCCTTTGACGTGACGATAACAATGGGCGTGCTGGATACGGCAACGCCTTCCTCAAACCAGTCCTTCACCGGGTCGAGGTAGTACACATCACAGAGTAGGTAGCCGTCGGGAAAACCCAGGTCCGGATTCTGATCGCGGATGGTTTCGAGTTGCGCGTTCAGCGCTCCGCATCCCTGGAACACCGTGTTGATGCGGACGCCTTCTCGCTCCTGAAACGCCTCGAGGATGGGTTCCAAAGCCCGACGATTGACGCCGCCGCTGAAGAAATTCACTTCGGGCCGATCGGCCCACCGGTCGCCCTCGACCACGTCAAAATGATGGGCTTCAAAATGCTGGAGCCCTTTTTCGGGCGCGCCGATGAATCGGGCAAAATGGAGGGCCGCCGCGGCGGGTTCGGTCCCGTTCAGGACGGCTACGGTCACCCGCACCGGCTCCGCATCCAGGGCCGGGTCTGTTACATAATCCAGGCCGAACTGCCGGGCAGTGACATCCCAGATGATGGCCGCATCGATTGAGCCTATCTGTAAGTCGTTGCCCAGGTCGTTTACCGTAGGTTTCGTAACGGTCAGGTTCTGCTCGAAGGTCCCCCATTCGCCCAAGCTTTCCAGGGCATTTCGCGCCGCTTGGCCCACGGCCGTGCCTTCGGGCGTGCCGATGGCGTAGCGAATGTCGCCGTCAAGGAGATCCCTTAGGGAGGTGACCCGTCCGCCGGCAGCCTCGGACAGGGCGATGACCGGTTTCATCTCAGCCAGGGGAATGGCTTCATCAAGGACACCGTATTCGCGGCCCCGTTCGATGTAGGAGTCGTCACCGGCAAGGTACAGTCCTCCGGTATTACCCACCCGCAACTGGCTCAACAGTGTCCCCGATCCGGCGTACTGGACATCGATTCGGATGGAGCGGCCTTTGGTGTCCTGGTAGTATTGCTCGTATTCGGCGATGATGGCATCGACCGGTTCCTTGATCCCCGCCGCACAATACAGGGTCAACCGTTCCGCATAGTGGTCCCGCTCTACCGAGCGACCTAGAAGCACCAAGGCCCCTATCAGAACGGCCAGCAGAATAACAGTTGCAAAAATAAACGATCGAGCCTGCATGGCGCCTCTCTATTGCACAAAACCGGTTTGCATGTTCCCATGCGCACACAATACGCGAGTTGTAAGCACACATTTCATAGCGTAACCTAACCTAACGTCGCAGCGAAAAACAGTTATTCCACGGGAAAACGCTATGATAGAGTGTAAGTACGGCAGAAGGCCAATCGTTCCGCGCCGGTTGGCATTGGTTGCCCGAGGATGGAGCCCCATTGCTATACTAGCGGGCGACCAGGAATCCCCGGAGCTCTACGCGGAGATACCGTCCGAATAGAGGCTTCGGTGGGCAATTCGGCGGCGCAATAACCATTAGCCCTATGAGACACCATTGGGCATATGCCATCAAACAAGGAGTACGGACAGCATGGATGATCTAAGGAATGAAACTACCCGAACCCGCCTGTTTTGGATGATGCTGGCGATTGGATTCGTGCTGTTGGCGGCGATTCCCGGCAACGCCGAGCCGGAACGAACCGCATGGGAGCCCTTGTTCAGGGGCATTGAACATGCCACGGGCCACGCGACCGAGCCGCGGCTCCAGGCGATCAATGCCCTCCGGGTCGACCTGCACGAACCGTCCATCGAGTTCATCGCCACGCCGTCGAACGGCGAAGACCCGGGCGAAACGCTGCGGCGAACGGGGCGGCGGTTCGTCGAGGAGTTCGAGGTACAAGTCGCGGTGAATACGCATTTTATCGACATTCATGCGAATGTAGGGCGCAACGCCGTCCTTCATGGCGTATCCGTCAGCCAAGGCGAGCTGGTCTCCGAACTCGAGGAACTGCCTCACGGGGGCGCGAGCCTATTGATTACCAAAGACAACGAGGCCCGATTCGAAAGGACCATCCCCGGGTTTGATCTGGACGGCGTCTGGACCGCTCTCGAATCGTGGCCTTTGTTCATCGTAGACGGCCAAAATCTTGGCGATCCCACCACCCGCAGCATCCACCCGCGTACCGCCATCGGCTTAAGCGAAGACAAGCGGTATCTCATCATCATCACCATCGACGGACGCCAACCGGGGTATAGTGAGGGCGCCACTTTTCAGGAAACCGCCCAATGGCTCATCGATTTCGGAGCCTATGAAGGCATGAACCTGGACGGCGGCGGCTCGACCCACCTCTGGATCGACTGCCCCGACGAAGGCCCCCGCCCCCTCAACACCCCCAGCGAAAACCGCGCCGTCGGCAGCCACTTGGGCATCTACGCCCCGCCGCTGGAACCCGCTACGGACAATCAATAAGGAGGGAAACGCCTGATGGTCCTGCAACTTACACAAAAACTCCAGAAGGCGCTTGGGGGTCCCAAGCTGGTCAAAGAGCACGTTCCCGCACGACCCCATATGCGTTGGTATGCGAATCTGTTCACGGTTGAACGCGTCCAGTACATTCTTACGACCAATGCGGCATCGTTGTTTTCAGTCGTGCTCTATAAACGGGGCCTCACTTCCACAGACCAATACTGGGAGCAGTTGCTGGAGAGGCTGCGCGTTCATATGAACGAAATAGGACTGGAGACCGTCTTTGCAGAACACATACTGCCCTGTACGGACACCCTCACCCTAGCCAAGACAGAAGACCGTTCCGTACTGGGCTCCATGAATGACATGATAAACTGCTGCAAAGTGACGATACCCTATCGTGGTGGCATGGCCATCGAGGATCTAACGCACAAGATTAACGACACGACTTACTCTACTATCGAACGCAGGAGGCCGGAACAGGCTATGCGGGAGCTGTTACCCGGAGACCCGGTCTAATCCGCTTTGGCCGTCGCCCGATCCATGGCATTGGCCCCATCATCCAAAATCCCCAGGTGTTGGCTGTTTGCCTTCAGTTCGATGAGATCCTGTTCCTGGGCGTCGCTGAAATGGCCGAGGCGTTGGCCG
>PWNM01000148.1 GCA_003557825.1 Candidatus Hydrogenedentota bacterium
AGGTGGCCGCGATAAAGGTGGCGCTGCAGACCAAGCTTGTCAACTACCTTGTCACCGATTGTGATACGGCGGAAAGACTGTGCGCGAAGTGATCGTTCATTCTGTTGAAATGGGCGTCCCAGCGTAACCAGAACCGTCAACCGGTTTCTATTGCCCACACCCACGGCAGGCAGCATCCGGGAAACAGATGGCGTTGCAGCGTACGCAGCGACGGCGACGATGGACACTCTCCTTTACCGCCAGGCGCAGTTCCGTGATCGAAGGACGCGCGCCAGGGTCGGGATGGGCGCAGGCGGCCGCTAATGCGGCAAAACGCTTTCCCATCCAGGGTACGAACTGATCGAGACGATAGTCGGGACCCAGACCCACTCTGCCCAAGCTGAGGAATTCCATGGTCCGAGCCCATCCGTAACACGGCGAGGTCTCTGAGGACCGGCCGGCTACGATCTCCGGGGCGGCGTAGAGAGGAGTGTGGCCCCGGGGCGGTTCGCCGGCGCGACGGGCATAGCCCAGATCGATGTGGGCCACGTGGCCATTGCCGGTCTTAAACGCGATATTGTTGGGTTTGACGTCGTCATCGTAGATGCCGGCGCGCTCCATTTCCGCCAAGCCTTTCGCGCTCCCCAAGGCAATGCTCATCAGGGCCAGGGGCGTCATCCGCTCCGGATCGAGTTCATCGGCAGTATGGTCAAACCGTTCCAAGACCAGCCACAGATCCGGGCTATCCTCCATGGAATCGAGGAGATGAACCACATGGGATGGACCGTCCGGATAGGCGGCCATGAGCTGTTGGAACATGTCCCGTTCGTGCTGCCCCTCGGCATTGTACTGGGCGCGCTTCAACACGACCGATGCCTGGGTACGGGTATCGGTGGCCGTGTAGATTACCACCCGCCTGTTGCGAGTCAGCTCGCTGTCGATGACGTAGCCGGATAAGGGCGTTTCCATAGCAGCCATGGATAATCCTCCTCATGCCGAGGGCGATGCCGGCGTCCAATGTCTATGCGTGTCATGCCACGCGGTTCCACGCGCACCTCACGGATTTGTACGGCGTCCTCAACGGGGCGCGCCACATAGCTGCCCGAGATAGGATAAGCAGCTTTTCACCGCGCGCTCGAGTTCAGGTCGTTTATTGTCTTCATCCATACTCCCGGAAGAGTCGATGACGAAGGCCAGAAGCGACGGCTCATGTTGGGTTCGGGATTCCGTCATCGAACTCGAGGCCTCGCGGAAGATACTCTCAAGGGTTCCTTCCCGAGCCATCCACATCAGGCCGGGAGACGAAGCCAACAGGCGCAGATGGGCCGGGTCCATGCTCGGGCCTTCAAAACCGATGGCGGCGATGCGCCCGCCTTGCTCCTTGAGTTTCTCGGCGGCCTTGAGGGCGGCCTTGACCGGACTGCCCAGCAATCCGCCGCCTGCGGTGGGTTCGCCATCCCCGAACAGGACCACGTCCAGGCTGCGCTCTGGACAGGAGTCTTGCCAAAGCTCCTGGGCGAGCTGGAGTCCGGCTGCTTCGTTGGTGGAACCGTCGGGGCGTAGGGTGAAGGGCTCGATGTCCCAGGGCCGGCTGGGCGGAGCCCAGATGCGGGCGCGGTTGTTGAAGGTGATAAGGGCCGCCACGATATCCCGGATCGGGCACGTATGAGCGGGGTGGCGTCCCCCTTGGTCCGACCGGCGCTGTGGCAACCATCCCGGCGTCCCCTTTGCCGGCAGAGCAGGAGACGAAGCGGGTTGACTCTTCGGCACGGAGTGGCCGCCGGAGCCGTCGAAAATCGTGCGGCAGTTGCTGCATTGAAATGCATGGACGTGGTTGTACTGGCCGCAGGCCTGACAGGGGCATTCCAATTGGGTATTCATCACGGTATCCTCCATGGGTTCGGGTTATTCCCAGCCACGGGGCCGGGGGTTCGATTCTTCCTACCTGTATAGACCGCCAAGACCGTCCATTGGGCCCACTTCGTTGATGGAGGAGGCTCCATGGGCGCCTTCTATATCTATAGACCGTTCATAGGAAGAAAAAGACCGCCCCGAACCACTCCCCCCGATCCATCTCGAATAGTGTGCGAAGCTTTCGTATTGAATTGGTCGCCCGTGTACGCCGTTTCGAGCGCGGAACGGGAGATTGCTACTGCCTTTTGTCGTGGGATGAGCAGGCTCCTGTTTTCCCGCAGGACCTCCCGTGAGCGCAACGTTTATAAAACCGGCTGCCGTGTTTATTCCATGAATGACCGATCATCCCCCACGGCATGCCACGAGCAGCTGCGCGAGGCGTGGACCTCGCTGCAGACCGCCGCGGCCTGGCTTGCGTTAGGAGAAAGCGAACGACGTCCCGGGGAGCCGCCTGCGGCGTTGACGCACCCCGAGCTGGCGGCCGATTTACGCAATGCGGAGAGCGCATTCTGGTCAGCTTATGGGCAGGCCCGGGATACAGAGGATGGGGCGGAGCTTCGCGGCATCGCGGCCATTGAACGAGAGATCCTGCGCATGAAAGGCGCAGACCGGGGGTTTCGCAAAGGCTTATAAAGTCCCTATGGTTTACACGTGCAGTGAGGTTAACGCGTCGTACATGGACATCCAGGATTATCTGCGGAACAAGGAAAAACGGTTTGCCCTGAAACTGCGCCAGGTGCGGGACCCGCGGGTCTTTGACTTCAACTACATTCCTTCCAAGCCGTTGTTGCGGGAAGAGATGAAACCGGTCATCGACGCCTTGCTGCGCTACGAACAGACGCACATCGCCAATCACCTGCTTATCGTGGGCAGCCGGGGCTCGGGCAAAACCCTGAGCGTCCGTTTTCTGGAACAGACCTTTCGCCGTCGCGGACTTCCGGTGTTGTACAGCAATGGCCGGGCCCACAATACCAGCTACAAAGTGCTGGCCCATCTCCTGGGCGTACGCGCCCGAGGCGTGTCCTTTGATGAACTGACCGACCGCTTCACCTGTCGCGTGCCGGGTCCGGCGGTGGTGGTGTTGGACGAGGCCGACCTGCTCTCGGAAAAGGACCGGCACAAAAACATCCTCTACTTCTTGAGCCGGGCCGAGCCCAA
>PWNM01000403.1 GCA_003557825.1 Candidatus Hydrogenedentota bacterium
AAACCATTGGCCTCCTCCCGAATCTCCCAATCAACCCCGTCAACACCAAATTCGATACCTATGCCATTGGCGAATAGGGTAGCCCAATGCTCCGGCTGCTCCGCGAGCAAATCCCGGACCGGCCGGACGGCCTCCCCTTCAAAGCGTATTGGGGGTAGCGCAATTTCGGGTTCGAATCCCAAGCACAAAAACGCCGTACCATAGGGTGGAAGTGTCCAGTGTATCTGGCCGTCTTGAACAGGCTCCGACAGGCCCGATATGGGATCATGTACCATTGTGCCATCGGCCAATGTGAGGCCATCGGGGATAGCAACCGAAGAGGCTATACGCTGTCCAGAGAGGTTGCTTAGGGCCAACACATGCTGGTCATCATGAGACCGCAGTACGGTAAACACCTCCGGCGCAAAGAAAAGGTCAGCGTAGTGCTCATCTCCGTAAATGAGTGGCGAAAGGGACCGACGAATCCAGTTCATACGCCTTAGCGCCATAAAGGAACCTAACTCCTCTTCTTGATACATCATGGGTACGCCGGGTACCGATAGGCATATCCCATACAACGCACGGGCAAGGCCCGCGCCAAAGCGCATCTGGACGCGCCCGCCTTCGCAGACCGTATCGTGGTTGTTCAGCGTACGCAAGACCAGCGCTCCCTCGGGCAAGGCCCCCCGTTCGCGCTCGAAAAAGTCCGTTAATGTCTCGCGTAATCGAACAGACTCACTCACATCGAAACCTAGGCCATGCAGCAGCAACCGTTCCAGATCGAATCCATAGCCCGCAACGGCGGCGTCCTCAACGCCAAGGTATTCGGGACGATTCTTGATCGATTCCGGCAGGATGACCGGTAGCTGTTCAGGGCCCTGTCGAATGCCGTCGCGTACAGCTTCGATGATCTCGACTCCCGCTCCAACGGTTGAAAAGGAGGCATGGTTGGTCCGCGGGGAACCCCAGTTATTGCCCTGACCGTCGATGACATCGATACGCGCCCCCTGGATACCGAATCCCTCAGCCAGCATGGCCATTGAGTCAAGCATTACCTGCTGCCATTCGGGCGAGGCGTTGTCGATGCCATAGCCGCCCCAGGGGTGAACGGGCTCACCATGGCGGTCCCGCGTCCACCATTCCTCCAAGGCCCTGGCCTGAACGGAGTTGCCGCCATGGGGAACGATTTCATTGAGCAGATGAATGCCATGAACGTCAAATACTTCCGCCAGATGAGCCAAGCCATCGTCGCCGCCCACAATCGGATCCACCTCCATCAGGTCACGCGGATCATAGTGGTTCCAACCACCGTCGACCGGATTCGGTGGAATCTTGTGTTCCTGAACCGCATTGAGCCACATGACGGAAATACCCAAATCCGCTAAATACGGCACTTGATGGGCGAAATTCCTAAATCCGCCGACGTCGCTAAATCGGGAATCAATATGCCCCGCAGCAGACGCCTCATAGAGAATGCCCTCGCGAAACCATTCGGGATACGTGAGCGGTTCATTAATTCCTTGGGCCCGGTACCAACGTTGCGCCTCAACGCGGTACGCATCCTCCTCCGTTCCGGCAGCGACCCAAATTCCCATTCGACCAATTACCGCCTCATCTCCGGGCTCAAGTCGCCATGCCGCATTAACGCGAATCATGATGGTATTGCCATCGAGACCATAGCCATAATCGTCGCCTTCGCTCCAGAACGAGGCGCAGAGCAAGCGCCCATCGTGCAGACGGACCATTCGAAACGTGGAAGGTTCCCAGGCATCGGCGATGGAATGGGCCTGAACCCGCATATGGGCATGGTCAATGTCGATGACCTCCTCCCCCGTGTTTTTAAAATGAATACGCCGCCGCCAGGCTGTATCGCCGAGTTCAGGCCAGGGTTCATAGCGGTCCACTAGGTGATAGGCCGTATTCGAGTAGACGACATCGTAGCCGCCCGCTGGATTGGGCTGCACCTCGGGTTGAGCATCATCATCCAGAAAATACCCCTGCTCTGCGCGGTGCACATTGACCGCCACACCCTCGCCTTGAACCATGGCCATCGGAACGACCGGCCATCCCCCGCTTCTCTCCCACTCCAAAGCAGTCCGCTCCATGGCGTTTTCAAGCTCCTCTGTATTTCCATTCAACGCAAAACCCGCTAGCATAAAACACACTATGACGGCTACCCAAAGACCTTTTCGCATACCGTACTCCTTTTCTATCCTACCGAACCTACTCGTACAAGATGAAGTCATGGACCTACCGGCGCCGATTTGAGTCATTCACTATGTACTACTCCATCAGTAGTGAGAACCGCTTCGGACACTGCCATGGGATTATTCTACCGTCTCTTGACCATAATCATAGGTCGTCAGGACCGTTATGCTTCGAGGCTCCAACCGCAACATGGCATCATCAACCTTCACCCATTCGCCCACCCGGCAAATCCGCTCAGGGCTTTCCTCTGTTACATCCCAATGGTTGAATGAGCGATTCGGTTCGAGCCCTTCAATAGTGACATACGCAGGTTTGTCGGCATCGTTCACCCAAAGTAACGTAAGGGCATCATCCTTCACCGCCGCAGTCATATACACCCGAGGAAAGCCATCGTCATCGGTCAGATCGCGAAGCTCGGTCCGCACAATATGCGACCCCTTTGGGATATATTTCATGGTCAGCGCAAGGGGATAGTAGTTTACCGGTTCGGGTACGAAACGCTTCGGGTTATCTTCGTCAAATGTCAGCATCCGAAAGTGGGAATGGTAGTTGTTATTGTAGATCCAATATGCCACCGCCTTCCCGCCATGGTTGAAAATCTGCGTTGCCGCCGCAGCGTTGTGCAAGCGCTGACCAAAATCGGGCTCGCCTAATTCCACGGTTTGATCGACATAGGCAAAGGAGCCGAACTCCCCTGCGACCACAGGAAGGGGGGTGCCATCCTCCCGCCGGGCCTGCTCAATGGCGGGAACGAGTATGCTATCGATGGTGATCTCCGAGATGGTACCATGGACATTGGGGAAAGACTCGTCTCGCATATACTCGAGCTTGTTGTTGTAATCGTGAAACGAGATAATATCGATG
>PWNM01000198.1 GCA_003557825.1 Candidatus Hydrogenedentota bacterium
GTGGGACACCAGCAAGCCGGATGGCACCCCGCGCAAGCTCTTGGATGTCTCGCGACTGCGGGCATTGGGCTGGGAGGCGTCCATCGGCCTCGAGGATGGGCTGCGGGATGCGTACCAGTGGTTTCTGGAGCATCAGGATCGGTTCAGAGGGTAGGGTTCGCGATATGCGTGACAAACCTGGGGCCGCGACCTACCCTGGAATACGGAAACGGGAAATACCATCATTCTGGAAAAGGGGTCGATCACCGGGGCAGCACTGAACAGTCGCTGGATGTCGCTGTGATCGCTAAACCACCTGCCATTCGATTAGTCGGGTAGCCGCGGGTGATTGCTCACCGGCGGTCACCCGACTAGACCAGGCGCGCATGGCGGACAAATTCTAAGAAAGGCAGTTAGGCGCATGGGTAAACGAAAAAAGAAAAAAAAGACCGGACGAAAAAAAACTGAAGTTCGAAATGTTCAGCCTGCAAGCGTGCGGCTGCCACTAAAGAACTCGGACGATGAGGTCACGCACGAGGACCTGTATATAAGCGATGTCCTTGAGCCTCAAGAGCCCGAGCGCGGCGAGCTTGAGATGGTCGGGCAGAACAGTCGATTCGACGGTCGCTTAATGGGACGGGCGCGCTCATATTGGCAATTCGGCGAGTGGGCTAAGTTGGCAGCAATAGATTACGATGACCTCGCCCCTCATCCCGAACGAGCCAAATTGGCTCTGCTGGTGGCAGCAGGACATCAGCAGCTCGCAAAACTCGATGAGGCGCGCCAATGGGTGTGGCAGGCGCGGCAATGGGGGTGTGGGGAACGGCTAGTCGCCCAAGTACTAATCGCCGGTGCCTATCACGTCGTCGGACGTGCGGCACTGTTGGCTGGCGATCAATCTCGCGCGGCGCGGCTTCTGGAGGCAACCGTTCGAACCGCCATGCCGACAGCGGAGGCCTCCCTTTGGCTCGCACCCCGCCGAGAGCTTGCGGAACGCGAAGTAGCACAGCGCCAAAATGCATTAAAGCTGGATCAGTGCTTGGGCGTCACCCCCGCGCCCTGGATGGTCTCGGTCGTAGAGAGCTGCCTTAGAGCGGATGACGTACACGCAGCAATCGACGAAGCCCGTGAGCGGCATGCGTTTTCCCATGTTGATGAAATACATTGGTACCTGCTGTTGTCCACAGCTTTTCTCGAGCGAAAGGACCGGTTGACCGCCGAACACTTCGTGAACGTGGCTCGGCGAAACGTTGGCCCGACGGAAATCGGACTGGCAGCGGCGGTAGCGCGCCAACTGATCCGCATCGGCCGCCCTGAAGACGCGATGGAAGTGGCAGTGGAGCACGCACTCCACGCAGATTCCATTGAAGCCATGCTTCCCGCCGAGGACTGGTCCACGGTGACGTCCGCATTTCAGCGCCTGCGCCAAGCTGCGAAAGCATCCGGGCAGCATGGGCAGGCCCTTCTGCTTGAGTACCTCAACTCGAAACTGGAAACATATCGTGCGGATCTTGGTGGCCGTCGCCCCGTGTTGATCGAGATCGGCACCACCCGCGAGGAGGTGTCGGGCCAAGGCTCGACTCGCCAGTTCACCGGATTCTGCATGGCGCACGATGTCGACTTTATCACTGTCGACATGGACCCTCACAACGCGGAGATGGCCCGGGAAGTATTCGGCAGCATGAAATGCACACACTGCGACGCAATAGCGATGAAGGGCGAAGATTACCTGCGAAGCTATAATGGGCCGCTCGATTTCGTATTCCTTGATGCCTACGACTTCGATCACGGAAAACATAGCGAGCTAAGGCAAAGCCGTTACGAGCAGTTCCTCGGGTCGCGTATTGACGAACAGCACTGCCATCAGATGCATTTCGAGTGTGCACAAACTCTCGTCGAGAAACTCTCCACGCGCGGAGTGGTTTGTATAGACGATACCTGGCTTGAGGATGGCAAATGGACCGCCAAGGGGACATTGGCAGTACCGTACCTATTGGAAAACGGCTTTGAGTTGCTCGAAGCACGAAATCGCGCTGTATTGATGGGGCGTCGCATAGATGGATGACCACGAAAAAGACCAGGGAAAGCGTTCTGTCCGCGGCGCGGGCAACCTCGGAAACGTCCAGATAGGTTCGATCCACCTGTCGTTCCGCAAAGACGACACAGGAGGCACTCATTACTTTGGGCGGACACATGCGGAGGAATACTCTAGCCGGTTTTATCCGCTTCTTCGCCAAGCCTTGGATCCATCACTTTGTATCGATGTTGGCGCGAATTATGGGTTTACAGGCCTCCTCATGCGCCGTGCGTTTCCCCACGCCCGGTTGGTCCTCGTTGAACCGATTCCTTGGCTGGAGTATTTCGTCCGAGAGAACTTCAGAAAAAATGACATGCAGTTCGACGAATTTCACTCGGCGATTGTTTCGAACGGAAACGAGGGTAATCTAACTACCTTCGGTGTCAACGATCGCGCCTCGCAGGATAGCCGTGTCATTGCCAAGCCTGGATGGACGGTCATCGAAACTACGACCACCAGTCTAAGCCGGCTTGCGAACTCGGCAGCGAAGACCCAAGGCGTCTACATCAAGATCGATACGCAAGGCTGGGAACAGCGAGTTTTTGAGGGCGGCGAGTCGTTTCTGGCCGACCATGATCGTTGGTTTATAAAAACCGAATTCGCGCCAATGTGGTTAGAGAGCCAACAGACGGATCCTGTTGGGCTTCTGCGGGAATTGCTCCGACGTTATACGGTTTTCGAGGCACCTGGACGAATAGCGTGGACATGTTCGGATCTTGCGGAGGCCATGGGCCGGGCTTTGCAGGCCGGATGCGAGAAGCAGTTTACTGAATATGTGCGAAACCTGGCGCGCAATGATACCGGGTGGGTTGATCTCTACGTGCTACCCCCTGCAACGAGGCGTGGTTATTCATTGCACCTGGGCGACTCACCGCGCATTGCGTGACGCGCAATATCGCCTTCCTGCGCGGCATGAGCGCCGCTCGGGCGCTGTTCCAACGCAAGGCGGCCTGAGCCGCTGAGCGATTCTCTGGAAAGGTACAAATA
>PWNM01000619.1 GCA_003557825.1 Candidatus Hydrogenedentota bacterium
CCTCATTCGCAAGCCTCCAGCCGAACCGTCTCCTGTACCGGCAGATTCTTCGCCCGAGGAGATTCGGGCGATCCTCACTGAATGCCGTACGCGACGCATGGAAGGGGCATACTACGACTTCTACAACACCCTGGCCCGCGCGGCCGGGTTGATAACATCCGAGACCAGCGAACTAACGCAACTGCTCCGCGCACGCGCTCAGGAAATCGGCTACGGTGGCGCCCACCCGACCCCCGATGACATGGAAGGCCACCTACGCGAGGTGGAACAGACGTTCAAAGCGTCGAGCGGAAATGCAGCGACGGGGAAATAGTTGCATTTTGATAACATGAAGGGTATATATCATCCCTTTGCAGGCGCAAAAAGGTCTCGTTTGAGGCCTTTCTTTGTGTATGGAGGAGCATAGTAGATGAACGCAACGGTAGAAACGATCCGCAAGCATGTGGAGGCCCAGTCCCAATTTGTGGCCAAACTGCGGAGCGAAATCGGCAAGGTCATTGTGGGCCAGCAGTACATGATCGACCGGTTATTGGTCGGAATTCTCGCCAACGGCCATGTACTCATCGAAGGCGTGCCCGGACTGGCCAAGACCACGGCAGTTAAGGCCCTCGCCGATGCCATCGACTGCCAGTTCAGCCGTATCCAGTTTACACCCGATCTCCTCCCCGCCGACCTTATCGGTACTTTGATCTATATGCCGAAAGACGGCGAATTCACGACCAAGAAAGGACCGATTTTCGGCAACATCATCCTGGCCGACGAGATCAACCGGGCTCCGGCCAAAGTGCAGAGCGCCCTACTCGAAGCCATGCAGGAACGCCAGGTCACCATTGGGGAATCCACCTTTCCCCTTGATGCGCCCTTCATGGTACTCGCCACGCAAAACCCCATCGAGCAGGAAGGTACCTATCCCTTGCCGGAGGCCCAAGTAGACCGGTTTATGCTGAAACTCAAAGTGACGTACCCCAGCAAAGCCGAAGAACGGGATATCATGGACCGGGTGGACCTGTTGCATCAGACCACCCTGAACGCGGTCGTCGGACGGGACGAGATCCTGCGCGCCCGCGAGTTGGTCAACCAAATCTATGTGGACGATAAGGCAAAAAACTATATCGTAGACATTGTCCAGGCAACACGTCATCCCGAGGCGTTTGGACTCAACATCCGCCACCTGATCGAGTACGGCGCATCGCCAAGGGCGACGATCTACCTGCAACAAGCGGCCCGGGCCCAGGCGTTTCTCCAAGGCGAGGGGAATGTGTTCCCGAATGACGTAAAACAAGTGGCGATGGATATCTTGCGCCATCGTGTGATTGTGACCTACGAAGCCGAGGCTGAGAATCTAACGAGTGAAGATATTGTCCGTAAGATCCTCGAAACCGTCCCCGTGCCGTAGGTAAACACAAAGACACAAAGAACGGAAAGAGTCACAAAGCAAAAACACGGACTAAGAGTTTCGATTATGAAGGGATACTCCAAGCAAAAGGATACATGGAAGCCGGTACGAAACGCCTTCAACCATGAATCCCAACAGATGGCGGACTGCGTTTCAAACAATATCATCGGCGCAGCGATCGAAGTTCACCGTGAACTGGGCCCCGGGCTCTTGGAATCAACATATGAACAGTGCTTGGCCCATGAACTGAAGCTAGGTGACATAAAGGTCCAACGGCAAGTTGATCTGCCTGTTGAATATAAGGGTATCAAGGCCGAGTGCGGTTACCGTTTGGACATGATAGTCGAAGACATGGTCTTGGTCGAATTGAAGGCAGTCGATGCAATTGCGCCCATCCATAAGGCGCAAGTTATGAAATATCTTCGGCATAGCCGGCTCTGGCTGGGACTTTTGATCAATTTCAACGTTCCGCTTCTGAAGGATGGGATTACGAGGCTTGTGTGCGGATGAAACGTCTAAGGTTACATAGCTTTGTGGATCTTTGTGCTCTTCGTTTCTCTGTGTTTGGTAAGGTTGGGTCATGATACCGCAAGAAGTAATGCAGCAAATTCGACGGATTCAGATCCGCACGAGCCATGTGGTGAACGACCTGTTGGCAGGGCAGTACGAGTCCGTGTTCAAGGGCCAGGGGATGGAGTTCAAAGAGGTCCGCGAATACGTGCCGGGCGACGACATCCGTATGATCGACTGGAACGTGACAGCGCGGACGGGCCATCCCCATGTCAAACTGCTGGCCGAGGAACGGGAGCTCACGGTTATGCTCCTGGTGGACATGAGCGGCTCGGGGCGGTTCGGCAGCGTGAGCCGGTTCAAGAACGAACTGGCAGCCGAGCTTTGCGCCGTGTTGGCCATCTCCGCCATTCGGAATAACGACAAGGTAGGATTGCTCATCTTCACCGACGATGTCGAACTCTTCGTGCCTCCCAGCAAAGGCCGCCAGCATGTGCTTCGGGTTATCCGCGAGGTATTGTATTTCGAACCCAAAGGCCGCCGAACCAATATCCCGGCCGCCTTGTTTTATATGAACAACATCGTCAAACGCCGGGCCGTGACGTTTCTCGTATCCGATTTTCTGGCGGACAATTTCGAGGCGCCCTTACGGGTCGCCAATCAACGGCATGATCTCATCGCCGTAGTGGTTACAGACCCGCGCGAAGAAAGTTTGCCGAATGTCGGCCTGGTATCGGTCCGGGATGCCGAATCCGGAAACGAGACGCTCGTGGATACAAGCGACCCCCATGTCCGCAAGGAGTACGAACGGATGGCGGCAGAACGGGCCGGCTTTCGCGACAAGGCCTTGCGACGCGCGCGGGTGGACGCTATCAACGTCCGGACGGACCGTCCATACATCCCTGAGCTGTACCGGTTTTTCCGTATGCGGGAGCGACGATCGGCATAGGTAATTAGTACCGAATGAGCAACGAAACACCAGAACGGCTACAACGATTTCGAGACGAATCGGCTGCTATGGCCCGTGGCCGATGGCGGGGAATCGTGCTATTTGTTTGTGTTGGAATTGCGGGCATGGCGATTGGGGCTATGGCCGTGGCCATACTGTTTCAAGAAGACAGGGAAGCCAACCCCACGGGCGGAATGGCGCCAGAGCAATGGTTGCAGTTGGCCGTGCGCCTCGAACAAAGGGGCCTGCCCGAAGAGGCCCTTGACGCCTACCGCATCTACCTGGACCGGGCCCCGCTCGACAATGCGGCCCGGGCGCGAGTATGCCTCAACGTCGCGAAACTGGCCTACGATGCCGAACGGTATGCCGAAGCACTGGTGTTTTTACACCAGGCCGATCTACTCGATGCCCAGGGCACGTTGAAAGGCGATACCAATCCCCTGATTGTGGGGGCATTGGAGCGCCTCGGTCGAACCGATGATCTACGCCGCGAACTGCGCGCCCAAACCGATCCAGGAACAACCCCGGCGCTGGAGGAAGACGATTCTGTCGTGTTGGCCGAATTTGGTGACCAAACGATTACGATGGCAGAGTTCGAGGAAAAACTCGCAGGCCTCCCCCCCGCGCTCCGAGAGCATGGCGACACGCCCGAAGGTCGCAGGGACCTGTTGCGCAACATGGTAGCAGAACGGCTCCTTATCGAACGGGCCTATCGGCTCGGGTACGACGAAGATCCGGCCATTCAGCAACAGCTTGATGACATGCGAGACGCTCTGGTGGTGCAACGACTGCTCCGTTCGGCACTGGAAGATACCGATGACGATAAACCCGATACGACGGACGAACCGCACTTAGGGATGCTTGGGACCCAAACGGAACACGAACGTATCCGCGACCTGTTCGTCAACACCCTCGAAACCCGGGATATCCGATTCTATCCGGAACGCTTGGAGGAGATGACGCCATGATGGGAGTACTGGTCTGTCTCGCTGCAGCGTTGCCTGGAACGGTGGATGTCACGGTGGGACTCGAACCGCCGGAGATACCGTTCCATCGGACCGCCCAGATGACCATATCCATCGAAGCGCCGTCAGACATGCCTCTAGAATGGCCGGATATCAGCCATATCGCCCGAGGGCTCTCGGTGGCCGGCCCCATCCGCACGGTTCAGAACGAACAGACCAACAACGGACGGACCCGCATCACACGGGCCTATGAACTCGATGCCATTTGGACCGGCGACTATCCCCTGGGGCCCATCACCGTGCGCTACGGCAACGACGCATCCGTGTCCGTCGTTGCGCCGATGCTCCGCGTCCGCGATCTCACCGCCGAGGAAGAGGCGGCTGCACTGCGTTTTGCACCCCATGCCGGACCTATCCTTCCACGTTATCCATTTTTGGAGACCTGGTGGTTCCGAATCGCCGGGGCGGCGGCCATCGCAGCGGCGCTATGGGGATTATTCCATTGGTGGAGGAAACGACCCCGCGTTCCCAAGCCAGTTCGTCCGCGGCCCGCATGGGAAATAGCCTATGATCGAATCCGAGAACTGGACGCAAAGCAGCTCCCCGAGCGGGGGGCCTATGGGCCTTATTATGTCGAGTTATCCTCTATTGTGCGACACTATATTGAAGACCGGTTCAGCCTCCGAGCTCCGGAACAAACCACTCAGGAATTCCTCTATGTGGCGGCCCAGAGCGGTCTACTGAATCCTGATCACCAAAAGCTCCTGGCACGATTTCTGCGCCACTCTGACCGGGTGAAATTCGCCCGTTACCAGCCGACGGTCAACGAAATGGAACACAGCATGGCCGATGTGCTGCGTTTCATCGATGAAACCATTCCCGCTCAACAACCGAAGGAAGCGGTGGCATGATGGGTTGGCTGTCCATATTCCAATTCGAGCGGCTCATGCATCCCTGGGCGCTGGTACTACTGGTGGGCGTCATCGCCCTCCTGCTCATCGAACTCATCCACCGTCCGGCCGGAGTCGTGTTGATCTCGACGGGCGATGTAATCGGACGAATTCGGCATCATCAGAAAGCGGCGCTCCGTCGCACTCCAGCCGTCTTGCGCGCTTTAGGATTGGGCCTGCTCGTGCTGGCCCTGGCTCGGCCTATGGTAGGCTTGCGTCCTCGCGTCCAGCGAACCGAGGTAGTCGACATCATGCTAACCCTCGACGTATCCGGAAGCATGAAGGCCCTCGACTTTCTTGAATATGGCGAACCCCGCGACCGACTTCATGTGAGCAAAGAATCGGTTCGGGATTTCATTGAACGACGCAAACTGCGCCGGGACGACCGTTTTGGCGTTGACCGCATGGGACTGATCCTGTATGCCGGCTATGCCTGGACGCAAACGCCATTGACGTTGGACTATGCCATTCTTGAGCGCGATCTGGAAAATGCTCACATCGATGAGACGGACCCGGAGAAACGAGGTACAGCCATCGGTTCGGCCATAGGACTGGCCATGGCGCGATTGCTGCAATCGGAAGCGGAATCGAGGGTCATCGTCATGTTAACAGACGGCCGAAACAACCGAGGCGAACTGGATCCCATCACAGCGGCCCAAATTGCCGCCGACTATGGCATTCGAATATATACCGTCGGCGTAGGGACACGCGGCGATGTGCTTATCCCCCAACAGACGGCATTTGGCGAACGACTGGTTCCGGCCCGTATACCCATTGACGACGACATGCTTCAGCGGATCGCCGACCTGACCGGCGGACGGTATTACCGAGTAACGGATACGGAGATGCTGTACGAGGCCTATGCCGAAATTGACGAACTCGAGACCACGGAAATCGAAATCGGCGACTACTACGAACACGAAGAAGGGTTCGCCCCGTGGGCGTTGGCAGGCATGCTACTCTTGGGCGGATCTATATTCAGCAGGCGCATGTGGTTTGACCCCATACCGTAGGCGGATTGATTTGACCATGCAACATCAACCAAACATCGCAGAGGAAGCGTAATGGAATTCGCAGTGCCATTATCTCGACTGCCCATCTGGCTAGGCGTAATCGCCGCGGGATTGATTGCGGTTGCGCTTATCCTGAGTTGGTTTGATCGACGGCATCAGAACCGGTTGCACCGGTTTGTCGATTTCGGCCTGGCTTCAAGGTTGTTGCCCCATTACGATGCAACGGTTCGGCGGCCCCTTTCCATACTGACGCTGGCCGGATTCGCCTTTTTGGCGTTGGCGCTTCTTCAGCCCCACTGGGGCCATGCCTGGCAGGAGGTGAAGCAGTATAGTCGGGATATGCTAATCGTCCTTGATACCTCGGAAAGCATGCGCGCCGAAAATCCGCTGCCCAGCCGGATCGAACGGGCGAAGCAAGAGATCAACCGATTGGTGGCCAACGCCCCCGGCGATCGGTTTGGCCTGATCGCGTTCGCGGGAGCCGCCGCCATACAGTGTCCGCTCACCTTGGACCATGGCTATTTTCGAACCGTTTTAAACGCCGTCAACACCGACACAATCAGCCGGAAAGGCAGCAATATTGAGTCGGGCCTAAGGGAAGCTCTAAAGGTATTCAAGGAGGAGGCTGAACGAAGCGCGGACTATGATCCGAACTCACGGGCGGTGCTGTTGATCTCAGACGGCGAAGAAGTTGGTGGAGATGCCGTTGCCGCCGCCGAGGAACTGGCCGAATACGCCCGTATTTTTGTGATAGGCGTAGGCGATCCGGAGGGCACGGTCATCCGCCTTCCCGAACACCTGCGACGCTATGCGCAGGGGCGGGACATTCCGCAGACCCATGTCTCCAAGTTGGACGAAGAAACCCTCATGCGCATCGCGGCCACCGGAGGCGGAGCCTACACCCGATCACAGGTCGACAGCTGGGGTACGGAGCAACTTTACGATCGGTTCCGCAGCATATCGGCCCGGGAAGTGGGCGGCGAAGTACGGCAACAGCGGGTGAATCGATATCAATGGCCATTGATGCTCGCCATTCTGTGCTTCATGTCTCAGGGAGTTTGGCTGGTCCTAATGCCGTGGGTCCGTCAATGGCGGCAATGGCGCGGAGCAACAGCGCCTGCTCAAGCGACGTCGCAGACGGAGGCCTGATGGGTATGAGAGAACAAAGAAGCGCAACATGCCTAGGTATTACACTTGCCATGATGGCCGTATTTACCATAGGAGCCGGGGCTTCTTCGTTCCATTCGGACCTCGCCCAAGGCAATGCCCGCTTGCGCGCCGGCGACGTCGAGGGCGCCATGGCGGTTTTTCGTGAGTTGCAGGTCGAGTATCCCGATTCCGAGCTGATCCATTACGGGATCGGATGCGCCCATCTTGAAGCCGCCGAGCAACTGCTCGAACGGAATGCCGTGTCCGACGCCATGGAGGCCTTCGAACTGGCTCGCGCTGCCTTTTCGCGAGCCCAGACCGGCTCGGATGCCGCAGTTCGACGAAATGCCGCATACAACGAGGCCAACGCCATGGCCCGTCAGGCCTTGGAGCTGGGCCATATGGGCGCTCAGGACATGGTCATCGAAGCTTTCGAGCAGGCCATCAATCAGTACGAAGACGTGCTGCGCCGGTATCCAGATCACGAGGATGCGCAACACAATCTCGATCATATGCGGTATCAGCTCAAGCGCATGCTCCAGGAACCACCGCCGCCACCGGAAGACCAAGAAGACGGCCAACCTGAGGAATCGGAAGACGAGACCCCGTCGGATGATGATGATGACGAAGGAGAGGGACCACCGCCGGAAACCGATCAAGAGGAACAAGACGAGCAGGACGGGCCTTCGCCCGATGATCCGGACGGGACTGCCGACGATGACGAGGACGATGCGACGAACGACGGAGTGGAGCCCTTCGATGACTGGGATGCGCCGGAAGATGAAGCGCCCGATCCCCTTGAATGGGATGAAGCCGAAGAGGAAGAACCCCCTTCACCGGACCGTCAAGCCATCGAAGCCATTCTCGAATCGTTGATGGAAATGGACGAACGGGAACAACAACGCATGCGGCGGGGAACACCGGACGAGCGATTCCCGAGGGAATGGTGGTGAATATGCAACGGAACGCGCTCGGACGGGTTGGCATAGCATGCGTGGTCGCCCTTTGGTGCTCGCCCGGCATGGCCGACGACATCCCTGTGAAGGCCTGGTTGGACACCGACACCGTCCAGGCAGGACAGCCCTTTCACATCATGGTCGAGATGAAAGGCTCGGAGATCGAAGGACCGGAATTACCTGAGGTACAAGGACTGCTTATCGGTTCAACACCGCGGATTCGACGCGACTCGTGGCGCATCTCTATGTCGGGACGGGAACATGTCAAAATACGAGGGTATCGCGCCCAGGTCAACCAAAAAGGTACGGTCACCCTTCCTCCCATCGCGGTTACCATTGATGGAAGGACGTTTCATACCGATCCCATCACCATCGAGGTCACGGACGCCTCGCCACAGCCCCGACGTCCCACACCTGAAGAACTGGATAGAGGCCGACCCCGTACCCAGGACCGCACCCGGCCCTATATATCTACCGATCCTATCACAGCCGACGATATCGTGCTGCTCGAAGCCTCGATCGACAGGAAAGAAGCCTATCTCAACGAACCCATCATATTGACTCTGACGTTTCTCGAGGTTGTCGACGCACAGACCCGGGTCCGACGGCTTGATGAGATCATGCCTACCACCGAAGGGTTTTACGTGTTTCCCCTGCAACGCGAACACCCCCATGGACGGACGCCGCTGGAATACCGCGATGGGCGCCGGTATCGCATAGAGGAACGGCTTCGCGTACTCTATCCAACCACGACGGGCGAACTAACCATTGGGCCATGGCGATATTATGGCGTGGCCACCATCGGTTCGGGGTTTCATCAAGAGCGACATCATCTCGAAGTCACCACATCGCCTATCACGGTTGAAGTCAGGAACTTACCCGAAGGCCCGTCTTCTTTCACCGGCGCTGTAGGTGACTTTTCGGTATCCGCCCATCTGGGCCAAGGCGAGGTTGTTCAAGGAGTACCGACCACGTTGACTTTGACAATAGTAGGACAGGGAAACCCCCATGCCATCAGCCGCCCGCGATTTGAGGGCTATGACGGTTTTTCCGTGGCCGCGCCGGCGAGCGACATCCGCAATATACCGTCGCCCGATGCGCCGACGTTCGAGAAGAAGTTTACCTACGCTATCACGCCCTACAGATCAGGTGACCTAACTTTTCCTGCCTTTGAGTTCTGCTATTTCAACCCTGAACAAGGCACATACGTAACCGAAACACTCGGACCGTTTTCTCTATCGGTGCGCCCATCGGAGAACCAAGAGCCCCGGATCTTCGTCGATAGCGGAAGGGATCCAAGACCCGCCCCTGTGGAGACCTTCGCGACGGGTATGCTCCCTCCGGTGACGATTGACGATGACCTGCGTCCACCAAGCCGCGGTATCGTCTCATTGGCGACGCCTTTTGCAGTCGTGTTTCCCGTCCTCGCATACGGTGCTTTCGCCATTATTTTAGCGCGTAGACGAAAACTCGCCTTGGATCCTCGTTACGCACGACTGCACCGGGCAAGATCGCATTCCCGCAAACGACTTGGCGGCCTGTCGTCTGCGCCGGATCCCGCTTCCGAACTCTATCGCGCCCTGACCGAATACGTAGCCGATATGCTCAACATCGACGGTGCAGGCCTAACATCGGCGGATATCGAACGTATCTTGCGAGAGCAGGAATCAGAGCAATGGTTGATAGACAACTACATGCGCATCTTGCGCGCCTGTGAGCGGGCCCGCTACGCTGGAACGCCCCTCTCGAAGGAAGAACTGAACGCCCTCACCCACGGAGCACGGCTCAGCATGAAAGAGTTCGAGAACCACTTGAGCCAACGGGGTAAGGTATGAGCGCTGTATCCATTCTTGTCGCTTTCGTCATAGGGGCCACTGCCTATAACGAAGCTTTTGACCAGGCTCTGGAGCACTACAGAGCAGGCCATTTCGCCGAATCAATTGCCCTATACGAACAGCTTGTCGCCGAACGGGTCGAGCGACCGGAAGTATTCCTTAACCTGGCCAACGCATACCACAGGAATGGGCAATATCCCGCAGCCATTGCCAATTATGAACGGGCGCTCAGGTTGGACCCGACTATGGAAGAAGCGCAGTTCAACTTGACCCAATGCGTTGGTAGAACAAAACGACGCCTAGAACGCCCGGAAAATCCAGGATGGGAATCGGCTCTGCTTTTCTGGCATGATACAATTCCACGGTCGGTTGCCCATTGGACAAGCATCGCGGCATGGGTGTTGTTGTGGTTGGTTTTGGCTGTTCGTCTATGGCGTCCCCTGCCCTATCTGCGTCTAGCGGCATTGGCCGCCTTGGTGGTCGCGGTAGCCTTCGGAGCTTCTGCATGGATAAAATACTCCCCATCACCACTAGCTGTCGCCAGATACGACCACACGCCGGTCCGTTTTGGTACCAGTGAGGACGATGACATCCGTTTCGAACTATTTGAAGGGGATCGGGTGTTGATTGATGGGAAAGCCAACGGCTGGGTTCGCGTAACTATCGCAGACGGCGAGCGAGGCTGGACGCGGCTCGATAACCTTATCCGAGTCGGCCCACCCTATGAAAACGGGGCGAATGATACCACACCGGAAACGAACAGGAGGCCGGGTTGACCCGATCCTTTAAGGAATTGGTTGCCTATGCGGAAAGAAGCGATGTCGAAAGTACCTCGCTGACACGGGAGGAGTGTATCGAAGTAGCCCAGTGTTATGCCGAGAGTCGCCGTGCTCACATTCGCCAACGCCATGCCGAGGGGGAATCGGGAAGCAATGTGGTCCATATGCTCGCCGAGACGGCCGACACCGTGTTGCGAGGCGTGTTTCAGATAGGCTTCGCGGTATTGAATACGCCGCGTGTCGCCATGTCACGCATGTGCCTGTGCGCCTTGGGCGGGTATGGCCGGGGCGAGCTGAATCCCGGTTCGGATCTCGATGTATGCCTGCTATACGAAGGGGAAATGGATGCATCCATGCAGGCCTTCAATGAGTTCCTCGTGCCTTTTCTGTGGGACGTCGGTTTTTCCTTGGGATACGGCATCCGAAGCATCGAGGAAACCGAGTCGCTGGCACGAGAAGATGTCCGAGCATTTACCAGTTTGCTTGAAAGCAGGATGATCTGCGGCGAAAGCAGCGTATTCGCCCGGCTGAAGCTCTTTATTCGGGAACTCCAGGCCAGCCCCCAAACGCATCGCGTGCTGCATCAGAAACTGCGCGAACGCTTTGAAGAACTGCCTTCCGAATACGGCAACCTTTTTGCTCCCGAGCCGAACATTAAGGAGAACGCCGGCGGGTTGCGCGATTTCCACACGGCGTTGTGGCTGTTTATGATGTCCCACGACATCGACGATATCGATGAAGTAGCGGCGCAAGGGCTTATCACCGAAGAGGAGCAGCTAAATTTCATGGATGCCCTCGATTTTCTGTGGCGCATTCGCAACGAACTTCATTTCCGGGCCGGTACGGCCGACGACCGCCTCACCTACGCGAATCAAAACCATGTGGCCCGGGCTTTCGGATACAATGATACGGAGCAATCGGGCGTTTTGCTATTGATGCAAGATTACTATGCGGCAGCAACAAAAATGCGGCGGTTTCTAACGATCGCCGCACGCCTCTGCAATACCGATGCACCCCAAGTCGTCCTTCCTTTGCAGAACGATGTCCAACGCGATATCGTCGTCCAAGACGGCCAACTCTTCGTCGGACTGCGAGACCCGAACTGGTTCACCCACAACCCGGCACGGCTCATGGAAGTGTACTGGCTCTGCGCTAAGGACGGGCTCCAGTTGTCCCACAATTCCGAGCGGATGGTGATGAAGAACCTGCACCTGGTCAACGACGCCTTTCGCGCGAATGAGCTTGTCCGACGATTCTTTATTGCCCTTTGCAACCGTCCCTTCCGCGCCGGGATGGCACTACGTCAAGCCGCGGCCAGCGGACTACTGGGTCGTTACTTGCCCGAATTTAAAGAGATCCAGGGCGTCATGCGCTACGAGGATTTCCACCATTACCCCGTAGACGAACACACCCTACTGGCGGTCGAATCGCTGGCTAGGATCGCCGAGATAGATGGTCCGGTCGGCCG
>PWNM01000537.1 GCA_003557825.1 Candidatus Hydrogenedentota bacterium
ACCACCTTGGTGGTGGGAGAGGCCCTCGAACGGCGTTGTGTAACGGAATCGCCGTACGTGTGTAAGGTAGGCGTGGTGGTGGAGGTTGCAGCGTGTTTTGTCGGCTCCACGAGTCTCAGTTGCCCCCCGGTTCCAGAGTGCCACGATCAGGAGAAAGGGGGCATCGAGATTTCCTGGAGTGGTGATGAATAACCAGCTAACAGACTCGTCCATTACCATAGTGCCGTCAGCATCCCAAAGCGGCGGCCAAATTAGAGTCAGGGTTGTGGGATACGCTTTCTGGTTCCGCCCCTGAGATCAAAAAATGTATATTATGATATACTATGGCCGTTTCCTTGCTCCGCGAGGTTGGCCCAAATTCCTTCCTTAGCTTTCTCTTTTAATTCATTAAAGTCATTTTATAGGGTGACGCCCCGTGCGGCGATCCCGATCATTTATGTGTGTTATCTGTATGTTAAAAATATTCATCTATCGCAAGGAGTGTTAAGGTGTACACAAACGCCTCAATAATCAACCCCGTAAACCGAAGCGCCCAAACCGAACACCACCCTTCAGGTAACGGAGACATCTCCCAGCCCCTCCAACCGTCCCACTTACTGCAGAAGTTGAGCGAACGAGCTTATGCGGTCCCGAGAACTCAGGCAAAACCCAAACCGAACGCTTGCGCAACTCAGGAAGACGATCTGATAGAGATAGCCAAATCCGAAGCCGAGTTGTTCATGTCGACGGAAAAACAGCATTACGCAGCTGTTCAGGAGGGCAACAAGCGTATCCCGTACCCTGTTGGCGACGCGAAGGGTGAGTTCGCGGAGTGGTTATGCTATCGTTACTTCCAGGATTGGGATAGGGCCCCAAAACCCCCCGCCGTAAAAGGAGCCCTCCAGACGATCAAGATGCACTGCAAGGAGGGGCAAAAGCGCGCCGTAGAGCTGCGGGTGGGCCAGGTCGACGATAAGATCTACATCGACCTGGGAACACCCGAAATGGAAGTCGTAGAGGTGGATCGCCAAGGATGGCGCATAATCTCCGATCCTCCTATCTACTTCTGGCGCTCAGGTTACACGCAGCCACTACCGCGCCCACAACCAGGCGGGTCACTCGACCCACTATGGGACCTTCTTCCCATAAACAGTCCCGAACACCAAAAACTCATCACGGGATGGTTGATTAACGCCTTGTGGCCTACCGGTCCCTATCCGGTATTGTTTCTTCGGGGACAACCCGGCGCGGGTAAGACGGTCACATCGAAGATCTTGCGAAGCCTATGCGATCCTCAATCCGCATCAGTCGTGAATGTTCCGCGTGAGCAGCGCGATGTGAAGTCCGCAGCCGCAAATGCTCGGGTGCTGGCCTACGATAATCTGGGTAAGCTCTCTGACCCCCTCAGCGACGCGTTTTGTGCATTGGCGACCGGCGCGGGATTTGGCGGCCGTAAACTTTACACGAATGATAGTCAACATGTCGTTAACTATTCCAGGCCAATCATTCTCGCCGGCATTGAGGACATCGTCAAAAACAACGACCTCTTGGATCGGTGTATTGTGTGTTATGCGGATAAGTCTATGAAAAAGCATACAGCGGAAGAAGATCTATGGCGTGAATTTAAGCAATGCGCGCCGCAGATTTTCGGAGCCCTACTGGATGCTTTATCCGCGAGTCTCAACAGGGATGAGGTGGTCCTTCCTGAAAACACACCACGCATGGCTGATTTCGCTAAGAAAATCACGGCGGCTGAGTCTTCGCTTGGATGGCGAGAGGGCGAGTTTCTTGAGGTATATAACGAGCATCACCACCAGGCGATGAGGGAATGCATCGAGGACGATCCCTTAGCCCAGATGATTATGGAATGCGTGCCTTTTGAAGGTACGGCCACGGCATTACATGAGCAGTGCCGGCGAATAGCGGACAACGATCCCGGCCGCCAACAAGCGCTTCCCAAACTGCCGAACGATTTGAGTGGCAAACTGAGAAAACTGGAGCCAGCTCTGCAGTTTAAAGGGATCAAGATTGATCGCCGAACCAAAGGTCGCGCCAATGAGAAACGAAGCGTGATTGTACTTGCTTCAGACAACAATTAACCCGCTGGCCTGCAATTCAGCGGCACACCAAGCTTCGGTCCCGGCGGCAATAAGACCGCCGGGACCTCCCAAAGAATCTTGGGACCGCATCCCGGGAACGATGGGGACGGCGGGGACAATAAAACCGTCGGACATTTGGGCGCTGATGCGACGCAAGCAAATCGCGATCAACTGTCGTTAGAGCGGGGCGGAGGTCCTGTAACCTTCCCCGAGGGGGCCGGGCCGGCAGGTCCGGCCCTCTGCTGTACCTTTCCTGCCCGAATGCTTGTGACGCCACCCCACCTTCTGTTGCAGCTATGCCCCTGTCGATCTCTTCTTCGCCCCACGCTGTTCAATCAACGCCCCACTCTTGGGACGCTGCCCTCGTTGAAAGCAGCAGCTTCTTGACGGGCGTTCGTGATACAATCCGCGCTTATGCGGATAGCAGAAATATACCAGTGTTGGAAACCGTCGTGGAGCTGGAGCACTAGAACCAATGGCAGATTCTGACGGCGATCCCGCTACGTTCGCACTCGATCCCGAAGGGCCGTGGCGAGTAACCATCGACTATACACGGCTAAACGTCGCCGCGGTGTGTACACAAGGTGGAGGCGCTCCGCCGTTTCTTGGCAACGCATTACGGGGAGCATTTGGCCACGCGCTCCGGCGATTGGGATGCTGCTCCGGTTGCCGGCAAGAGCGCCATGCAACGGATTGCGCCTACGCGCCAATATTTGAACCCGCGCCCCATCCAGACACGTTGCTCAAGGGCCAACGCTCCGTGGCTCCGCCGTTTATCTTTGCTCCTTCGGCGAAAGGCCCCGTGCGTTGGACGCCCAAACATCCCCTTCATTTCGATTGGGTGTTGCTTGGCCCCGCTTTTTCGCATGCGCCCTTGCTCCTGGAAGCCCTCCATCACGCCCTCGCCGATGGACTCGGCTCCCAAAACCCGGCTCGATTCGCGTTGCGAACGG
>PWNM01000298.1 GCA_003557825.1 Candidatus Hydrogenedentota bacterium
CCGATTGCCCAGTGCGCCGAATTGCACCACGGGGAACCAGGCGATTGCGAAGAGTGAAAGAGCCAAACCCACCACCGATGCGCCCAATCGCCATCCACGGGATTTTCGGGATACGACCAAGGCAACGATGGCTACAATCAGACCTACGCATCCAAGCGCCAGTCCCATAAACGCCATATTGGGGAAGCGCCACAGCAGGAGCGATACCGCAGCGGCAAGGCCTCCCACCAAGAGGCTGTATCCGGGAGTCGAATCCATAATCGTCTATTCACCTCGTTTTTAAGACTAAACAGATTGCTTTCTCTTTCTATTCGTATTATACCACCTTGGCAAGCGTCTGTGGCCTACAACTCAGGCAACAAGGATTCGACATCCATATCATCCAGCGATGGGAGCGGGGGTTCCGGTTCGGGATCAGGCTCTGGCTCAGGTTCGGGTTCCGGTTCTGGCTCTGGCTCAGGTTCAGGATCAGGCTCCGGTTCGGGGGCATCCTCAATTTCCACATCGCCTGTCTCGAGCAGTTCCTCCGGTAGTTCGCCTACGGCTTCAAAGATAAACATGCGCGGATCGAGGCGTGTAAGGCCTTCCAACGCGCCCCAGTGCACCGCATAGGAACCCGGCGGGAGTGGCGCATGGAGGCGAAGCTGCTGCAGGACGCCCGCTGGTTCGTCGATACGCATCAGGGACACGGGATAACTGGCCGCAGGAAGCCAGATCCCGAGTTCCGAGCTGGCAGCGCCCTCGATTGTCACGGTTTCGGGTTCCAATCGGACGAGTTTTGCCCCTTGCCAGGGCATGTTATAACAGATAATGGTGGGCAAGGTGTCTTCGGTGATGACCGTGTCGCGGCCTTCGGGATGATGCTTGGTGGTCCCGTATACCGTGCCGTGTTCCTCGGTGCTAAAGCGTTCGCTTTCGAGTGGGCGTAAGGATCGGTATCGATGCCCCTCGTAGAAATATACCCCTTTGGCGGTAGGAAGGCGCCATAGCTCGACCGGTACGGCCTCGGCCCGCGTGGACGATACGGACGATAGCTCCAGCCGCCCGGGGGTGTATCCCGATTTGAAAAAATCGAGAACTACCTGATCCCCGCCCCGATACCGCACGCGATAGCGCCCTTGGGCATCGGTCAGGTCCTGGTATCCCGCTCCCTGAACGCTGACCACCACGCCGGGAATCGTCTGACCATCTACGTCGTAGACGACGCCCGAGATGGTGTTGACCGTACAGCCGGTAAGTACTGCTATCAGGAGGCCACTCAGCACGAGGCCGCCTGTCCTATGAAAAGTTTTCGTCCTTAAAGCCATTATGCATTTCATCGATTACGCTTGGTTCCTCACCCTTGTATGCCCGTTTGAGGATAGGAGTTCCCTCTATGCTCAAAATAACAGGGCGAGGCCAAACTATAAGGATTGCCGGGCCGAATCGCAACCTGTCCCTCAGGCGCTCTGCGGGAGCAAAGCCGCCTACCATTGATCCGGATTGGCCAGGAGCTTTTCCTTCACATGTCCAACGCCTTCGGACAGGAACACTCGGTAGATCTCGGGGTTCCGCAGGCGTTTGTATTCCTCAGCAAGTCCCTCGATTTGATCCTGAGCGCGTTTTCGAATGGACTCGATGCTGGGCTCCGGACGATTTCGCTGGCCGTCTTCGAAGACCGTCTCGAGCAGCGTTTCATGCCGTTTGATGTCTCGCAGGCGGACATGGACATGGTGCTGGGTGCGGTGATGTACCTTGACCTCGCCATCCGTAGGCGGCGTCTCCTCGATGCCATACATGACATCTCCCATGGGGTAATCCTCGGCGTCATAAAACCGGAGCACATTCTTGCGTCCCGGGTCGGTTGCCTTTTCCAAATTGGACGTAGTCTTGATTCGGGGCAGCCACTGCCCGTTCTCTAGCACGCTGACCAGTTTGTACACCCCGGGAAATGCGGGGCTATCGTGGGCCGTGATCAGGTGGGTGCCCACGCCCCAGGCATTGATACAGGCCCGTTGCCGTTTGAGATCGGCAATAAGGTCTTCATCGAGGTCGTTAGATGCCACGATAAGCGGGTCTTCGAATCCGGCCTCCGTCATCATGCGGTGCGCCCGTTTGCTCTGCTTGGCCAGGTCCCCCGAGTCGAGGCGGATGGCCGGCCTGGATAAGGTTCCGGCAGCCTGCATTTCCTTAAATACGGTAATAGCATTGGGCACGCCGCTTTCGATGGGGTCGTAGGTATCCACCAGCAACACGCACCGTTCGGGATAATGGCGCGCAAAGGCTCGGAACGCCTCGAGTTCGCTCTCGAAGCTCATGACCCAGCTATGGGCATGGGTGCCCGACACGGGAATGCCGTAGGCCTTGCCCGCCAGTACGTTCGACGTCGACGAACAACCGCCGATGTAAGCTGCTCGAGAACCGCTCAGCGCGCCGTCTGGTCCGTGGGCCCGGCGCAACCCGAACTCGAGGACTTTATCGCCCTCGGCGGCCAGGCAAATCCGCGACGCCTTCGTGGCAATGAGGGTGGCGTAGTTGAGCATGTTGAGCAACGCCGTCTCGATAAGCTGGGCCTCGATCAAGGTCCCCTCGATTTGCACAATGGGTTCGTGAGGAAAGACAACAGTCCCCTCCGGTATGGCCCGCACGGTACATCGAGGGCGGAAATCCTTCAGGAAATCAAAAAAATCCTCGTCGAACAGGCTCAAATCGCGCAGATAGGCGATATCGTCGTCGGTAACCCGGTAATTCTCAAGGAACTGCAAAAACGGTTCGAGCCCCGCGGCTACGGCGAATCCCGCATGGGGCGGGAGGTTCCGAAAGAAGTATTCGAAGCATACCCGTTTCTGCCAGCGGCCCTCCTTGATGTACCCTGCCGCCATGGTGAGCTCATATAAGTCTGTGAGCAGAGCCAATCCTTCGCGGTTGATCCAGGACGACGATGTTTGTGTCATGCAATGTCTCCCGACTGGCATACCTGAACACCGGCCGCTTTCATCTCCTCGATGGCTTTGGCAGCAGAACCTATGGGCACATCCACGCCCCGGCATGCGTCCTCGATTACCACCACATCGAAGCCTAGTTTGCGGGCGTCCAGGGCCGTCGACTTGACGCATACATCTGTAGCCAGACCGCATACGAAGACGCGATTGATGCCTTTCTTTTCGAGGTCTTCGGCGAGCGAAGACTCCTGAAAACCACTATACGCATCGCTGTCGAGTTCGGTTCCCTTACTCACGATCCAGGCGTCATGAGGTACGATCAGGTCGAAATGGAACTCGGCCCCCGCCGTATTCTGTACACAATGGGGCGGCCAGCTTCCATCCTGAAAATCGGGATTGGTGGAGAAACTGCAATGGTTCTCTGGGTGCCAGTCCCGAGTAAACACCACATGAGTGAAATGCCGTTTGACCCGATTGATAACGGGCACGACCTCATCGCCCTCTTCGATGGCGAGCGCGCCGCCGGGGCAGAAGTCTTTCTGTACGTCTAAGACGATTAAAGCATCAGTTGGTTGGATTTCCATGTTCTATCTCCCTCGCATTGTATCGGTTATCTAGAGTTGGTTTGTTCCAATGACCACTGGCCGTTAGTTTTTTGATAACGGCCTTCGGAAATGATTCCCGAGCCGTCAAACACGGCATAGTCTCGGGGCATGTCGTCCCGAAAGGCGATGTTAAATACCCGCTCCATCTCTGTCGCGGTAAAGATCACCATACCATAGTTGGGATTGGCCGGATTGGGCCACGCGGTTACCACATTCATCCCAGCTCCGGCGGTATGAGGTCCCAACGTGATGGCGTCATCGGAAACCTCGAAGGGCAGTTCATCCAAATGCTCGGCGAGCCATGCGTTCCCGGAAAGTGTGCCGAATACAAACAGCGTGTGCTCGGAAAGGTCCCGTTCGAGGGCCTCGGTGTCGGTGATGACTTCGCCCTCGGCGTCGAGGCGGCGACGCAGCTCCATAATGGCCCGGCGCACTTGCTGGGTCAATTCCGATCCGTTTTCCCCGGTTGGAGCGATGAACAGTGGCGCTTCGCCTTTGTGCATGGTATACAGGATGTCCCCTTCATAGGGCGCTTCTCCATAGGGAAAGACGCTTTCCAACGCCGTAAATGAAACCTCGGATAACTCGTCACGGGGGACGCCCGGCGATGTAATGGACAGTGCATGCAACAGCGCCGTATCGCGTCCCGCTTCCAGATCCTGGGGTGTTGGGGGAACCTCATGATCAGGCAGGATGCCACGCTGGCGATCCGCTCCGCCCACGCCTTCGAAATAGGCCCGCGAAACGCCCAACATAAGCTCGCTATTCGGCAAGGGAAAGTTCAGCGGGTCGCCAAAGCTGGATACCAGCCCGCCGGTTTCCTCGCCGATGAGCACGCCGAGACGATACTGTTTGATGACCCCAGCGAAGATGGCCGCCGTGGAGAAGGTGCTTTGGTCGACCAACACCAGTACCGGCCGGTTATACGAGTGCTGCGGACGCGGGAGTCGTGCCTCGGGAATGCGGACGCGGTCGATGCCGCCCAGTCGTTCCTCGATAAAGGGTTGTCCCTTTTGCTGGGCCGCCTGGCGCGAAACGCGGTGGTCGATGTGCATGAAATTCCGAACGGGCCGGTCGGTCAGGTAGGCCAGCAGCCGGTCGCTGACGCCCGGGCTGCCGCCGTTGTTGTTGCGCACATCGATAATCAACCATCGCACGTCGTTTTCGGCAATATGGCGGAATGCTGCCTGTAAGAACCGGATGAATGCGCCCTGGTGGCGTGGAAGGAAGGAACGCACTTCCAACAGGCCCACGTCAAACTCCTGCACGTAGGAATAGGCGAAAGCCTGCCTTTCGGCACCCAGGCCGCCAGGTTCCTGGCTGGCCATCGCCTGGTGAAAGGCCGCCACAGGTTGTCCTGGTACGCCAAAGATTTGGCGACCCTGAGAAGGCGTCTCAACGACTACTTCGTAGGTCTCGCTGGCGCCGTGGAGCAGCCAATACAGATAGGAGAACCGTCCTTCGACCATGATGGGCGGCTTGTCCTCGTGTTCCCTGCCGAAATAGTTCGAGGCCTGGTCGATAAACTCCTCCACCTCTACATCGTCGACCGTTACCAACTGTCCACCGGTGGGCAGTCCCGCTCCCGAAAGGTCCTCGCGCACATAGGCCCGGTTGCCTACCAGCCGTACCCGCACGGGGAGAAAATTTGGATCCCCCAGCAGCGTGTCGGGAGCCGGCATGATGTGGGTGTGGGCGTCGCCAATGGATGCCACAAAAGGCGCAATGATCCGGTAGAACGACAGGGCGGTCATGGAACGGTTCAGACGGGACTCCAGGCGGGCACGCCGTTCCTCGAACTCGTCTTCCGACAGCCGCGCAAACAGGTCCGGGTGGACCTGTTTCATCGTTCGAACGACGAAGTCCAGGTCGGCCTGCAATTCCTCGGGGGTAAGCACCACCCGCGACGCGTCGGTCTCACCCGCAGCGGCCACCGCCATCCACGCGACCATGGCCAGAATGCCTATTACACGAACTATATGCCGGCGATTCCGTATCATATCGTACGGGCTGTGCCTCCGTGCCAGTTATCCTCGTGCAAGTGACGTACCGCCGTCCCCAGGATCAGATCGTGATCGAAAGCCAATGGTGGTGGGTGCTCGGCGGGCCACCACCGGGCTTCCTCGGCGTCGTCGGCCCCTTCCGGCGAATGCGCTTTGCCGTCGACAACGCCGTAATAGGCGATGCCGATGCTGCGTCCCCGGGGATCTCGGTCCGGATCGCCAAAAGCGCCGATCTGCTTAAGCGCAACGCCGGTAACGCCCGTTTCCTCGGCCAGTTCACGGGCGGCGGCATCCTCCAAGGGTTCGTCCATTTCGATGAAGCCGCCCGGCAATGCCCACCTCCCGGCAAATGGCTCATGTTTCCGGCGTATCAGCAGTACTTTTATCTCACCTTCTTGACGCGTAAATACGGCCGCATCAACCGTGACCATCGGTCTCGGATAGTCATAGGTGTAAACACCGTGTTCAGTCATGTCTCTTCCTCCTCGCCGTTACTCGGACGGCTTTTGTGATTCCCGCCTCCAATATGGTTCAATGGCGGGGCACATGGAGAGTCTAACAGGAAGGAGTATGCCCATGAAAGCGCCTATTGGGGTCGGGGTGTTGAGTTTCGCTCACGGCCATGTCCAAGCCTATGTCAATGTGATGAAAGATTTTGAGGATGTCCGACTCATCGCCGCCTACGACGATATGGAAGAACGGGGCAAACAGATTGCCGAAGGCGCAGGGATGCAGTATTCGCCCCATGTCGAGGATGTCCTGAACAATCCCGATGTTCAGGCTGTCATGATCGGAAGCGAAACCAATCGCCATGCCGAACTTGCCATCGCGGCGGCCCAAGCGGGTAAACATATTCTGCTGCAAAAGCCTATGGCCCTTTCCCTCGGCGACTGTGACAAAATCATCGACGCCGTCAGCCAGGCCGGGATCCATTTTGCCATGGCCTTTCAGATGCGCTGCGACCCGGCCAATATCAAGATTCGTGAAGTGGTCCAGAGCGGCATGCTCGGTCGAATCTGCATGATTCGCCGACGCCATTGCATCGGTGTCTTGCTCGATCCCAACTTCGGTACTGGCTGGAGCGCTTGGCACATCAAGGCCGAGAACAACCGCGGTATGTTTGCCGACGACGCGGCCCATCCCGCGGATTGGTTCCATTGGATCTTCGGTAAGCCGGTTAGCGTCATGGCCGAAATCGACAACGTCATCACCACCCACGCGCCAGATGACAACGGCGTCGCCCTGTATCGCTTCGGCAACGGCGAGATGGGCGTTCTCCTCAACAGCTCGACGGTCATGATCGCCGAGAACACCACCGAGGTCTACGGCGAGAAGGGCGTATTAGTGCAGAACTACGGCGATGGCCCCTCGAGCGGACCCCGTATGCCCGATGGTCCCGCCGTTAAGATGTGCCTCTACGACAAGGCGCAATGGGAATCTTTTGATGCCCCCATTCCGCCGAATCATGGCGAGCGTATCAAGGCCGTTCCTCGTCCGTGGGTCGACAGCCTGATCAACGAAACCCCGCCGCCGGCTTCCGCCGAAGATGGGCGCGTCGCTCTCGAGATGGTCCTCGGCGCCTATCAATCGGCCGAGACGGGTCAACGGGTGACCTTCCCGCTGTAATCCGTTCTAACGGAACAACGAGGTGGGCAAGACCCGAACATACGGTTCCCGAGGGGGTCCGGATGCGGTAAGCGTGATGCTGCCGATCTGCCGGACCCCTTCTGCCAGTCCACCCAGCCCCACACTATCCATAAGTCCCGTTACCTGACCAAAAAACGCCGCCTGAATGCTTAGGTCGGTGGCGTCTCGTGAGAAATCGACTGTTCCATCCGCAATAAGTCGCATCGAAGGATTCATCGAGACGAATTCGTCCACCGCCATCACGCCGTTGATAAAGGTAAAATGGCATCGAAACGAGTCGTAAGCCAATCCCTCGTCCCGTAGCCGCGGCAGTCGCAGTAACACAATCTCGGTACTTCGCAACACGGTCAGGAGTTGCGTGGCAATGCCCAATCGGCCAAAGGAGCCATTTTTGCCCCATGCGGCCACGGTTCCTGTGGCCCCTTTCAATGGGTCTTGATCGGGGATGAGAGGCATTGATAGCCGGAGATTCGCGTTGATCCGACCGGAAACGTCGCGGGATCGTTGAAAAGCAATGGCGTCAATAAAGCGGGCGTCAACCCGGGCGAAATTCATCTGCACATCGAGGGTTCGGGGTAATTCAGGGGTGGGATAGACTATATCGGCTTCGCCGGAGATTTGGCCGCCCCCGGCCCGAGCCTGAATGTCGCCAATGGTGATGCTCTCCGTACTGAGCGTCAGTTGGGCGCGAAGATCGTGCGCCGTTCCATCTCGATAGAGGACGCGGTCCACCTCCATATCGAATCGACCTTTGGGGCGTTTGGCCGGGTCTGGAGACTCGGTTTCGTCCGCGGGACGCAAGGCCTGAAATTCGTCCCACAGATCGCTGAGCGTGTTCAGGTCGAGCTGTGTGCCGGTCAACGTGCCACGCCAGCCGCCGTCGTCCATGCGCGCGTTCAACGTACAATCCGAGTTGGCTCCGCGAAAAACCAAGTCATCAAAGAGCCAGTGGTGATCGCGGTAGGCTGCCGAACCGTCTACCGATTCGAGCACCAGATTCTCCGACAGCCGCGCCGTGAGCTGATGAATCTGCAAATCGAGTTCCAGGGGATTCGTGGCCAGCGTCCCACGCACTCGTCCCGCCGCCTCGGGGCCATCTACCAGTAACGGGGCCCAGGTCGCCACGTCGATGTCCAGACTATCCATCCAGATCCGATCCTCTGCGATGCGGCCTTCGGTCACTTCGCCCAGAAGGTCCACCCGGATGCTCTCGGGCTCCCAGGGCCAGGCGTGTGACGCGCCGCTCACGTTGATGCGCAACGGTTGGTCGCCTGCTTTGTGTAATGTGTCGCCCGCTCGGACAGTGGCCTCGGTCAGATCTACAGCCGCCGCGAAGTGGGGGGCATGTTCGACCCGATGGATGTGTGCCATGGCCGAACCGCGCAGCTCGAGGTCCGGCAGGACGCTGGCCAGTACCACGGCGGGCAACGTCGTCTGGCCATCCATGCGAACCGGCTCCCAACCCGTCTCTGTTTGATGAAAGGTCGCATCCATGCGAAACGGCGGTCCGCCAACTCGTTCCAACGTCACCTCGACGGCTTCCGGTCCAGTAAAGGATATTGTCACCGCCGTCTCGGAAGCCCCGTACTGTTCGAGCGCCGCCCGTACCACGGGCAGGGCCGTACTGTCCGGTTCAAGAGGCAGGTCCAGCCGCGCCACGTCCCCGGCCATGGTCCCTTCGAATCGGCGGTCTTGGACGGCGTATATCCCTTCCACGGCGACGGCGTCGAATTGCTCGGACCAGCCTGTACCCTCCAATTGCAGGGTCTCCATATCTGTCCAGAAGGCCACCTCGAGTTCGCTCAGGGTATCCCGAAAGGCCTTGGTTTCAATGCGCCCGCTGCCTTGCTCCAGGACTCCCGTCACCGTTAACGACTCGACTAGGTTGTCGCCTTCGGCGAGGAGGGCATGTAGGTCGTCAACAATCACCCGTCCGGTTATATCCTGTAACCAGGGTGTATCGCCGATCAACGAAAGGTGTTCTTTGGTGAGCTGTGCCTGACCGGTCAGTCGAACTTCGTAACGGCCTTCGTTGAGGTCCGGCCGCACCCAACCAACGGCTTCCATTCCTTCGACGCGGAGTTCGTCGAAGATGAACATCCCCTCACGGACGCCAACCATAGCCTGGAGGTTAGGTATCAGGGGTATGTTGTCGTCCAGACCAATATCGATGCCCTGGATTGCCCCGTGGCCCGATACCAGTCGTGGCAGGTCTGTGTCCTCGACGGCGATGAGCAAGTCAGTGATAGTCGCGTGGGCATCGTTCCGGGCGGATAGGCGGACGGATTCATTGTCGAGGAAATCCAGCAGGGAATCGAGCCCCGCTGCTTGGATGTGGGCGTCGGGTATCGCCAGACCGGTCCGCCCATCCCGGTAAAAAGTGACGTCCGCCCGCGCTTGGCCGTCGGGAGGAATCCAACACAGATCGTTGATCACCAGGGCGTGGTCGGTGAGCCAGACCGAACCGGACACCGGTCCTTCGAGCCCCGTTTCGGCGCTTGTCGGATCGGCCAGCGACACGATCGTCCCTTGCACCTCGCTAGCGAACACACCGTGGTCAGTTGACCGAACAGTGGCCAAAGCCCGTGCGCCGATATGAGGACCGTCCATCCGATCCAGCGCCCGCCGCAGGTCCACGCCGTCGAGCTCGATGGTGCCCTCGAAAAGGGCCACACCGCCTTCTTCTAAGCGGTGTAATGCAAACAGGGCCGCGGCATGGGCGTCGTCGCCGAATTGGGGCGTCCGCAGGCCTACCTCGACCAACGCCATCGTGCTCTGTGGTTGGTGCAAGGTCACCGAAGTCTCGATATCATAGGATCGGTCCATCGTGGTCAATGTCCCGTTGATATCCGGCAAGTGAACCTGCTCGACCGTTACCCGCGAAGGACGGCGTCGACGGACACGGCGCTGTTCGAGGGCATATCGGATCGCATTGACCCGTTCGACCAGCTCGGCCGGTTCACCCACAGCCTTAGCAGTAATCTGCGATGCCCGTGCTTCGGGAATGTTAATCCGGCCTTTCAATAGCGGCTCCACCTGGATGGGAAGGCGCACCCAATCGGCCTGGGCCATAAAGTCCGGTTCGCCGATGGAAACGCCTCGGGCCAGGATGCGCGGTCGCGGGAACAAATGTAGGTCGAGCCGTTCGATGGTCGCGGGCAGCCCCATCGCGTCCATAATGATGGCCTCGACACGAGGCCGATATCGGTCGATCCGGAGCAATGTCCCTGCGGAGTAGGAGAGGGCAATAAGGGCAACAAGAATGGCTAGGGTTATCCATAGCCAGCGACGTTTCCAAAATGATTGCGATGCGGTTTTGGGCATATGCGATGCAGTTTTGGGCATAAATGATTGTATCACGAGCGAAACGGCATCCCCGGCGTCATCGTGGTTCAGGAAAATAGTGGGCCTCGACCATGGCGCACAGGGTGTGGTACAGCGCGAGATGGGCCTCTTGCACGGTTTTGGTGCTGTCCCCGGGAGCGCGTATGGCCAGGTCTGCCCCCAACGCCATGCGTCCTCCGTGTGGACCCGTCAGACTAGCCGTGGTCAGTCCCAGGGCCTTTGCCGCCGACAGGGCCATCAGGCAGTTCGCCGCGTTGCCCGATGTTGAGATGGCCAATAGGACGTCCCCGGTCTTCCCAAGGGCGCATACCTCCTGGGCATAGGCAATATCCCGCACCGGCGAATCGTTCTCGATGGCCGATTTGAGGGCCGGATTAGCCCCCAGGGGGATGGCCGGAAGTCCCGCCTCGAGGTGCTCCGCCAGTTCATCGCCCAAAGGCAGTCCCCTGAGCTTCTGCTTGATAGCGTCGTCGAGGGGCCGTTTCCGCTCGAAGCACTTGCACAACTCACCGGCAATATGCAGCGCGTCGGCGCAACTCCCGCCATTACCGCAGATCAGCAGTTTCCCGCCCCCGTCATAGCTGGTCACAATGGCTGTGTGCAAAGGCAGTAACGACGGGGCGCATCCTTCGAGATCGGGGCGTCGAAGCAGCAGGTCGTCGAATAGGGCCTGTTCGACTGGCGATAGTTCGGGCATTTTGTGCGCTAGTCCTCTATGTTAAAACCGGGTCAGGCCACGCCGAGCCGGTGTACCAGGGCCAACAAAAAAACGCGGTTGTCCGCGCATAAATACCGCATCGTGCCACCCATCCGGGCAAAGGATTTGCAGTAACGCAAGTAGTAATCCGGACTCGTCTCGGGCGGTTCGCCTTGGGTCCAATCCCATTGCGATTCCTGCAAGTCCACCACCGCGACAAAATGATCGCCCATGGCCGCGCCCCGTTGCAAGGCCAGGTTTTGCGCCATCGACATGGACTTCTCGAATACCATGGGCGACATCACCGCCGATCCCACCGACAGGTAAACCCCGCCCGAAATGCGCGATACCCCATCGGCAAAGGTCAGGAAATCTCGCTCTGCCGTTCGTCCGATGGCCGCACCCCTATTGAGGGGGTGGCAGTAGATGATATCGTGGCCGAACATGGGATGGCCCGTCAACGGTACGCCTAACCGATAAGCCGCCGCCTGAAGACCGTATTGCTTATAGGGATGGGACACATGCAACTCGCCCATATCGAGATCATGGGTTTGGATCGTTTCCAGAAGATCGCAGGCTGCCGCCGCCTTCTCCGGATCCGAATCTACCGCGGCCTGGGCCTCGTTGCGCAGGGTGTCAAGGTCTGGAATGTGCAGGCCTTCTTCCTCGACAAACCGGCCCACCGCCTCGCCATAACCCAAGCCCTCCCAGGCGCCCACTA
>PWNM01000296.1 GCA_003557825.1 Candidatus Hydrogenedentota bacterium
AAAGCCAACCACGATATTGGTATGCGCGGGTGGAGCACGCCCTTGCTTGAAAAAGTGGTGCGCCACTTGGCGCGTCGCGGCAATGTTTTGATTTCCTCCGAAGGGGATTTGCCGCCGACCCTCCGGAATTGGGCCTACGTTGGCGATCCTCTACAGATCCATCACGTCATGGCGCATTGTAGACTGGTGGTCGGCGAGAGCGCGACGATGGCGTCCGAAGCAGCGGTACTCGGTGTGCCAGCTCTGTTTGTTGCTCGAACATGGCGCGGGTACACAGATGAGCAAGAACATCGGTATGGGTTGGTTCGAACTCTGAGGGAGCTAGGTCTTGATGGTATTATTGAGGCCATCGATGAACTCTTGGCGATTGATCGCGCGGAGTGGCCCGTGCGTAGAGATGCGTTGTTGAATGATACGATTGATGTAGCAGGATACGTTGCCAGCTTGCTCGAAGCTGTCGGGGAGTCGCGGAAACGGGATGGAAATTATGAATGAGCGGCGAGAGCGAAGCGCAGCTGATGACGAGTTTAAAGCGGATTTTTTTTCAGAACAGCTTCCCTTCGTCAGTGTCATAGTCCCGGCCCGAAACGCTTCGGCTCATATCGAACAATTACTACAGGGCTTGGCGGCGCAAGTTTATCCAGCAACGCGGCATGAAATAGTCGTTGTAGACAACGGATCGGACGACCGCACTTCGGAAATCGTAACCAGCGCGATACCGCGCTTTCATGGTCGCATGAGTTTAAGATATGAGACCCAGATTCCAGGGTCTTATGCGGCGCGCAATAAGGGGATCAAGAACGCGCGGGGTGAAGTCCTGGCCTTCACAGACGCAGACTGTATCCCTCAAGAGCAATGGCTAGCCGCTGGCGTGCATGAATTGATAGAGAGGAAGGCCGATCTTGTTGGCGGACGCGTGCGTTTCATCTTCAGCTCACGCACGCCCAATGCAGCGGAAATCATGGATTCGCGGATCAACATGCAAGTGGGGCGCGACATCGCGTCACGGGGTGTGGCAAAAACCGCTAATTTGTTTGTTTGGCGGCACGTAGTAGAGCATATCGGGCTATTTCCTGAAGTGATTTCTGGAGGTGACGTAATGTGGACTGGTCAAGCGACAAGGGCGGGCTATAGGCTGGCGTATTGCCAGGAAGCAGAAGTTGAGCACCCTGCAAGGAGTTGGATTTCTTTGTTCCAGAAGCAGGTTCGTGTGGGGCGTGGGCAGATCCCCGTGCTGCGACAGAAGGGCATGAGCTGGAAACAGATCGTTTTTGATAGCGTGGGTCTTAGGGGGCTGAGTTCAAAAAAGGGGTGTGCATCGTTGCAACAAGAGACGAAGGACTGGACAACGCCGGTGGAGGTCGGGGCAAGGCTCTGGTGCCAGGGAGCGACATTCTTGGGAAGGCTCGTCTGGCTTATTGCTCGTTAGGCTCGTTATGAATGACGCTTCGGTTCAGTTAAAAGACTGGATTATTGACCAAGCTAGGATGGCTTTGCCGGAACAACGGGTCGATGGATCGATGCCTGCCGGACATAACGGTCCTTACTTCTGCCCCGAACGTCCGTTGCGTAACACCTGTCATTGGTTGATAACCTGGTGTCATGTTGCCAAGTGGACAAATGAGCAAGTATTCATGGACGCGGCGCAGCGTGCGCTTGAATACATCCTTTTGCCAATGCACCGCCCTTCTCGGGCAAATTGGTGGCAAAGAACGCTAGCGGGGCGTGACAAGTGTAACGGCGTAATCGGGGCTGCGTGGGTGATCGAAGCCTTGGAGTGTGCGTGGGGGTTCCTGGGGTCATCAGAAGCGTTGCGAGAAGCCTCCGAGGTTTTTGCTCTGCACCGGTTCGATGAGGATCTGGGCTTGTGGTTTAGGACCGAAATCGATGGTAGTGTTCTCTCGATAGATCGGAATTTTAACCATCAACTTTGGTTTGCAGCCTCTGGTGGGAGACTTGCTCACGCAGGGGACGAACTCGCGAGGAAGCGAGTGGGGGCGTTTCTTGAACATGCCGGGCGTCTATTTTCAACCTATCCTGACGGGTTGATCAAACATCGTATCGGTCTCCATTGGTGGGATCGCTATCTCGAGCCGGGAAGGTGGGCCCACGAGTTATATGTAAGGCTAAACGTCTTGCGCGGACGTTCTACAACGATTTTGAAGGGTCATTTACGCGATACCGGATACCATGCATTCAACCTGCACGGGTTCGCACTCTTGCATCGGGTCCACTGCCACCATCAACTTTGGGCTTCGGATACGTTTCGAGGAGCGTTAGCCTTCGCGCGTAGCAGTGAACATGAAGCCCGGATTGAGAGAGATAACCCCTACGCGTATCCCTACAACCCGGTCGGGTTCGAGATGGCGTTCGCTCTTAGCAGGTTTGTTCCGTCAAGTTTGTCGGAACAGAGTGAATGGATTGCAAGGCAAATTCGTGCCCTCGGGGTGGACACCAGTTCCCGCTATGGACAGTGTGCGACGGACCCAAACACCGCTCGTGCCCGGATCTACGAGGCGGTGGAGTGGTTGAGAGAGGTGCCGCCAGACCTAAACGCAATTGGCACCCTCAACTCCCACTATTTCGGCCGCTCGTCCCGCGATACATCAACTGGGTGATCTGCTCGGAGACCAACCCGATCAGGAAGATGGTGAGCCCTGACGAGATCATGAAGATGGTTCCCAGCGTAAGTCGGCCGGTGTTGAGATACGTGTTGGCGTAGTGGACCAAGCCGATCAGCACCTGGATCGCGGCGATGGGCAGGAAGATCTTCAGTGGCGAGTACAACGTGCCCACCTTGAAGATGATCAGCAGGAAGCGAATCCCGTCGCGGATGGGGCGGATGTGGCTCTTGCCGACCCGCTTGGCGCCGACGGCGGCGGTTTCATCGGTGGAACCGTCGTCCACCACCAGCAGTTCCGCCGTGGGGTGAAGTTTCGTGATTTCGCCGAGGAGCGCGCCGAGCGACTGCGCCTCGTTCTTCGCGGGCAGCACGATCGACAGCTGCGGTCGGTAT
>PWNM01000241.1 GCA_003557825.1 Candidatus Hydrogenedentota bacterium
ACCCGGTAAGGCAAAGTTGACCCATTGCAGTATGCAATTTGGGATATGCTTCCTGCCCTGTGACTGAATGGTGGGATCAGGAATCAGGTAATTAGGCGATTGGGAATCAGGCGATTAGTATCACGTTTCCAATGAGATAAGATCAGGTTTCTACTCCTTATTCGGCCACCTTACGGCAAGTCGTCATTGCTGGTTTGGCTAAACTGATCAACACAGATAAGCAAGCCAGGATAAATCTGTTGGGTTACTTTGAGATCGCCACGTCGCCACTGCGTGGCTCCATGCGATGACAATAAACCTTAGGTCGCGTTTTCAAAGGGAAATATTTTAATTTTCGAGCATGTTCTGCCCGCACCCAATTTACTGGCAGACTAATGAGTTGCTTCTTATGATGATTTGATTTTGTCCTTTTCTGTGATCAACTCACAAACCAACCGGATCATAGGCAGGCAGGCGCGGTCAGCCACTCGTTCCGGCGCAAAGCGAGCTGCTTGTTCTGGAATGTTGAAGTTGATGCCCGTCAGCTGGACACAGTCAAGGTCGTTGTACTTTCCTTTTATCGCATCGAGTAAGTCTTTGCCTTCCGCTAAGGCTTTCATCCTGGCTGGTTGATCAAGGGGGTTGACCCGGCTGGACCGGGCCCCAAGTACTGCCAGCCCTCCCAGCACTGCCCCACAAATATGCCCCTGATTGCTCAGACCGCCACCCATCATACTCAGCACCAACTGGGCTGTATCTGAAGTGAACCCTTCGTGTGATGCAAAGGCGCGAAAGATGGCTTCCGAGCAGGAAAAACCCTGGTTGAAAAGCTCAATAGCACGCTCTGAAGGAGAAGCTGATGGTAATATCCCTTTACCAGCGCTGCCTGAAAGGTAAATGTAATGATCTAGAACTGTTGCTGCCACCTGGCCAGCCGCACCCCGAATGTTTTCATAAGGGAGCTGATCAGGTTTAAGCATTTCGGTTAGTGCCTCATTCAAGGCAGCCATCATATCAGAAAACAGGTTGATCTTGCGAATTCCCAACCTAATAGCCTTGGTGATATTTTGATCTCCTGTACCCGAACAACCGTGCAACACTAGGGGCACGGAGAGCCGCTGATTTAATTCAGCCAGCAGTTCAAAATCAAGATTGGGTTCTCCCCGGTAGCGACCGTGCACGGTCCCCACTGCCACGGCCAAGGCATCCACACCGGTTTCGGTTACAAACCTTACTGCCAGGTCCGGGTTCGTCAATTGGGCTCGATCAGATGCGTTGTGATAGTCCAGTTCGCCCGAACCAACCACGCCCAATTCTGATTCAACAGAGACACCCATCGAATGCGCCAATTCTACTACGGTCTGGGTAAGCTCCAGGTTTTCCTGGTACGGTTTCCGGCTGGCATCGATCATCACAGAGGTGAAGCCCCAATCCAGGGCACGCTTGATGTGAATAAGCTCTGTCGCATGGTCAAGATGCAGTGCTAAAGGGGCTTTGGCTTCCTCTGCCATGGCTCGGATGATCTTAAAATACCGCGCTTGGGGATTGATCTCATGACCTACCCCAATTTCTGGCGCCCAACTGAGGATCAAGGGTGCTTGCAATTTTTCGGCGCGTTCAATTAAGAATTCGGTAAAACCCAGCGATGGAAAATCTGGTGCAACGACGGCATAACCGCCAGCCTGGGCAGGCTCAAGCAACTGGTTTAGTGTGAAAAGCATGATCGTTTATCCTTTTAAATAGGTTGTATTGTCCTGGCGCGAGATCGGTGGAATACCAATCAGTGTACCCAGTTCCAGGCAGGCTTCAGCAAGATTACCATATGCTAGCGGGTAATGGTGTTGAAAGCCGCTTACCATCACTGTCTCGACCAATTCTGGTACTGAAACAGCTTGTGTATTGACCTTTATATCCATCAGCCATCCCCGACTGCCTTTATAGGAAGGTTTTTTATTATCGATTTGCCCCGAAACCACCAGCATACCGTCCAATGAAGGCGTGAGCCCCATAAGTGTCACGCGGCCGGGTCTTAAACGCATATTATTATGCAATCCCTGGGTGCTCCCATCTGCTTTATCAAACAGCCACAAGGATCCCATCTCAACGCCGCCTTCATCCGCCAAAATCGGCGAGGTTGGTCCGCAGTGCCACAGCAAGGCACTATCATCTTCAGCATCCACTGAGACCAGGTCCATTAGTGTGATTGGGTCGCCACCAGTGAGCAGCCTAAGCGCCAGCATCGCCACAGCTGAAGGAATGTCACCTTCGCAAGCAGCTGGTAATCCCAATGTATTGAGCTGACCCAACAGGCTGCACACAGCCACACCAGGCTCTGCCTGGAAGCGAGGCCAGCAGCTGATTGCCAGCGCATTAAAGTCGTATTCTTCAACCAGCTGTTCAAAGGCTAGACCCAACCTGGCTAATTCCATCAAATGGGCGCGGCTGTTTTTTGCCAGCCGGACTCCGGGATGAATAAAGGTGTCAGCTTTATTCTCTATTTGTTCCTGATCCTTCAGTCCACGGGCGATGCTCAGAACAGTGTCCAGCTCCAGAGAGCGCACCCGGATACCAAGTTTGCCCTCGTAATCGCGCGGGTCAATGATCAGATTGTCAAAACCAGGTGCGACTCCGCCGATCAGCCCGATCTGTGCTCCCCGCAAGTTGACCAGTGCTCGCAGAGCCTTCACAGTTACCTGAAACCGGGTCTGGAAGCGTTCGTCTGAAGGTCTTCCAAAAAACCACTTGACATTTTCTATCCCCAAAACTGTTCTCAGGATGCTGTTGTACAGGTTCATGCCTGTGAAGCTGTTCAGGGGTAGACCGCCCTCCGGGCCGGGGGGGCCTTCTGGCACACCCCATACGCCAATCTCCACCCCCATACTCGCAAAGGGTCGGATAAAGTCACCTCCGGCAAATGAGCTAGACTGTACCAGCACGTAATCTGCACCCCAGTCGGACAGCACCTGTGCAGCAGAGGCAGCATTCTCGAAATTATAAATTCCTTCAGCGATCACCTTCAGATCAAAATGC